>JALSTJ010000450.1 GCA_026983815.1 Flavobacteriales bacterium | reverse complement strand
CAAATGCAAGATATTTATCAAAAACTTATCGATTATTATCAATCTTTTGAAACTGCTAAAAAACCCGTCGATTATAGTTTTGTTTATGGAAAATGGATGAAAAATCGTTTGGAAACCGAAGAAACCGCTCGACTGAAAAATATCAATCAAAAAGTAAAAAAAGCTATTGAGGAACAAGTGGAAACCATCTTGAAAGCCAATGCGGTTGAGGAAATGAAAACCCAACAAGTGGACAAAAAACAACAGGAAGATCAAGTGGTTGGAAATTATTTTGAAAAAATTGAAACGCTTGAAGAACATAAAGGCGGTATTTGGAAAGATTTTGACGGCGACGACGAATTAGACGAACATCAAAAGGCTTTGGACGAATTGCAAATGAGCCATACGGTTCGCGTCGATGAAGATACGCATTCTGTCTATCAAGCCGAATTTATGGAAAATATTACCGTTTCCGAAAGCGTTGAAGTCAATGCGGATGATTATTATCTTTCCTACGACGAATGGGATAGAAGTAAAAAAACATACAAACGAAATTTTTGTAAACTGTATCCGAAAACCATCAATGAAAAAGATATCGATTATTACAAAAATACGCTAAAAGACAATAAAACAACGCTTGTTTCTCTGCGGAAAATGTTGGCAAATATTAACAATCGTTATCAGGAACAAAAACGACAAACTTTTGGAGATAATTTTGATTTGGATGCCGTAACCGATTATTTTACGGAAGTTTACAGTAAACGCACGCCTACTGAAAAAATTTACCTTTCGAAGCGAAAAATTGAAAAAGATTTATCCATTTTGTTGTTATTGGACGTCAGTTTGTCAAGCGACGGATATGCCGCCAACAATAGGGTGATTGACGTTGAAAAACAGGTTTCTATTTTGTTTGGGGAAATATTAGATGAATACAATGTGGATTTTTCCATCAATGCTTTTTTTTCAAAAACGCGTAATTATTCCACTTATATTTCGCTAAAATCTTTTGGTGAAGATTGGAACAAAGCAAAATATAAAATTGGTGCAGTGCAACCGCAGGGCTATACACGTATCGGGACGGCGCTTCGTCATTCGGGGGCTTTGTTGGAAAAACGACCCGCAAAAAACAAGTGGGTCATATTGATTTCCGATGGAAAACCAAACGATTACGACCGTTACGAAGGTCGCTATGGAATTGATGATGTCAAACAAGCTTTGCGTGAATTGAAACAAAAAAACATCAATTCGTATGCACTGGCAATTGAAGCGGAAGCAAAATATTATCTACCGCAGATGTTCGGACAAAATCATTATAAAATTTTGACAACCCCTGTGGAATTGTTGCAAGCAATGGTTAAGTTGTTTGAAAAAATAAAAATGGGGTGATGCCGTAGAGACAAGGCATGCCTTGTCTCTACGGCATAAAACAATTAAAAAAATATGGAAACAAAAATTGATTACAAAAACATTTATTATCCGCCCGGTGGCATTCTCATTTGGGTGTTGATTATGTTGGAATTGATAACCTTTGGTGTGGCATTGATTGCCTTAACGGTGAGTAGCAGAGAAAATCCCGATGCTTATCACCAATCGCGGCTGATGTTGAATACGACTTTCGGAGCGATAAATACGGTTTTTTTGCTCACGGGAGGTTATTTTATGGCACAAGCCGTTCATAATGTAAAGGATAAATTGCTTGATAAAGCCGGTAAAAATACTTTGATGGCTATTTTGAGCGGATTGCTGTTTTTGAGTTTAAAAGGCTTTGAATATTACGAGAAAATTGAACACGGATTGACCTTGGGATACAATACTTTTTTCAATTTTTATTGGTTATTGACGGGTTTTCACGTCATTCACGTTATCGTAGGACTGGTGATTTTGGGATTTATGTATCGCAGTATGACCAAAAAAGATGCTAATCCCAATATTTTAAACGTAGAAGCAGGAGCGCATTTTTGGCATATGGTGGATTTGATTTGGCTGTTGTTGTTCCCGATACTTTATCTTGTTTTGTAAAATATAAAAATCAACAAATTATGAAACTAACAAATAAAAAAACCATTATATCTCTATACATTTTAACCCTTTCGACCGCATTGGTTTCTACGTATTTCTACGGTTGGAAATTTTTAGCAACTTTAATTTTGTTGCTTTCGGGGATTAAATTCATTTTGGTAACATTTCAATTTATGGAAATGAAAAAAGCGAATTCTTTTTGGAAGGGGTTGATTGTCTCTTATTTACTTCTTTTTATTGGGATTGTGAGTTTTCTATTGATTTAAATTCATTTTTCCTCCAAAATCTTGTAAACTTTTTCAATAATTATATAAAGTTTTCTCCCTTCTCTGCCCGTATCTTTGAATAAAAAAAGATATGGGACACAATATGTTTTTCGGATTCGGAATGTTTTGGTGGATAATTTTTATCCTTTTTGTAGTTTATCTGTTTTTCCAAAACAAGAATATCAGCCGTTTTAATCATAAGACGGAGAAAGATCCTTTACAAATTCTCAAAGAACGATTCGCCAAAGGTGAAATCGATAAGGAGGAATTTGAAGAAGCGAAAAAAATGCTGGAAAAATAGTTTTACGAAATCGACAAATTATGCGAGCTATGAAACATAGATATAGAATTCAAGGTATGACCTGTACGGGCTGTGCCGTTAATGTGCAAAACACTTTGAGTGAATTACCCGGGGTCAAACAAGTAAGAGTAAACCTGTTGACGGGTTCTTTGGAAATTGAAATGACCAAGCATATACCGGTGGAAAAATTGCAGGAAACATTGAATAATGCCGGCTTGCATTATACCATTGAAACTTGGGAAGGCGAAAAATCCAAACGCTCAAATACCGACATAAAAGTTCCGGTGAAATCCGCTGAAACTGGAAGTGGAATTTATTATTGTCCGATGCATTGCGAAGGAGATAAAACCTATGATCAATCCGGAAACTGTCCGGTTTGCGGTATGCATTTGGTCGAACAACCCAAGATGCAAATCGAAACGCTTTATACCTGTCCTATGCACCCGGAAATTGTTGAAAATAAACCCGGAAGTTGTCCGATATGCGGAATGGACTTGGTACCTATGGAACCGCAAGAAAGCGAGGAGGAGAAAACCTATAAGATATTATTGAAAAAATTCAAGATAGCGCTTTGGTTTACCGTTCCCGTATTTTTGATAGCGATGTCCGATATTTTACCGAATAATCCCTTATTAAAAATATTTCCGCAACAAACGTGGAATTGGATACAATTTATTTTGTCTCTACCTGTCGTTTTTTATGCCGCGTGGATGTTTTTCGAGAGGGCTTATGTGTCTATCAAAACTTGGAATTTGAATATGTTCACGCTGATCGGTTTGGGGTCGGGTATTGCATTTGTTTTCAGTGTGATAGCTTTATTGTTTCCCGGAATTTTCCCCGACGAGTTTAAAACGGAAAGCGGAACCGTTTACGTATATTTTGAAGCGGTTACCGTTATTTTGACTTTGGTTTTATTGGGACAAGTTTTGGAGGCCAAAGCACATAGTAAAACCAGTGGAGCCATTAAAGAATTGATGAAACTCGCACCGACACGCGCCATATTGGTTACCGATGAAGGCGATAAGGAAATTTCCATTCACGAAATCAAGAAAGGCGATTTGTTACGGGTCAGACCGGGTGATAAAATACCGGTTGACGGTGTGGTCGTGGAAGGCAGTTCCAATGTGGATGAAAGTATGATTACCGGCGAGCCGCTTCCCGTTGAAAAAAAACCGGGAGATATCGTCCGGGCGGGAACGGTTAACGGAACGCAATCTTTTGTGATGAAAGCCCAAAAAGTGGGTAGCGAAACCTTGTTGGCTCAAATTATTGAAATGGTCAATAAAGCCGGTAGGAGTAAAGCACCCATTCAGAAATTGGCAGACAGGATTTCCAAGTATTTTGTGCCTATTGTCGTATTGGTTTCCGTTATCACATTCATTGTTTGGAAGATTTACGGACCCGAGCCTTCGTTGGTTTATGCTTTTGTCAATGCCATAGCGGTATTGATTATTGCCTGTCCTTGTGCTTTGGGTTTGGCCACGCCGATGTCGGTGATGGTGGGTGTCGGAAAAGGAGCCCAAAGCGGAATTTTGATTAAAAATGCCGAAGCTCTCGAAAAATTAAGTCAAATCAATGTGCTGATAACCGATAAAACCGGAACCATTACGGAAGGAAAACCTTCGGTCGAAAAAGTCTTGAATATACAAGGTAAACCGGATAAAAATCTTTTGAAAACCGTTGCTTCTCTTAATAAACATAGCGAACACCCGTTGGCGGAAGCTATTGTTCGCAAGGCAAAAGAAGAAAATTTAAAACTCGACGATGCTACGGATTTTAAAGCTATCAAGGGAAAAGGGGTCTCGGGTAAAGTAGGTAACCACTCGATTTTGATAGGAAATCATTTGTTGATGAAAGAAAACAACATAACATTCCCCGAGGAAACGGAAAAAGCCATTGAAAAGGAACAGTTGCAGGGTAAAACGGTCTCCTATATTGCCGTGGATTATAAACCTGCGGGCTATATCGTTATTTCCGATGCTATTAAACCTACAAGCAAGGAGGCTATTGATCGATTGAAAAAAACGGGAATAGAAGTCATAATGCTCACCGGAGACAATCAAAATACCGCAAAATATGTAGCCAAGCAATTGAATATCGATAATTTTAAAGCCGAATGCTTGCCGCAAGACAAATTAAAAATCATTGAAGATTTACAGAAAGAAGGAAAAATCGTAGCAATGGCGGGCGACGGAATTAATGATGCTCCCGCGTTGGCACAGGCGGATGTGGGTATTGCAATGGGAACGGGAACCGATGTGGCGATAGAAAGCAGTGACGTTACTTTAATCAAAGGCGATTTAAAAGGCATTGTGAAAGCGGTTAATCTCGGTAAAGCCGTTATGAAAAATATTAAGGAAAATCTGTTTTTTGCCTTCATATACAATGTATTGGGGGTTCCCGTTGCCGCCGGAATTCTTTATCCGTTTTTCGGTTTATTGCTTTCCCCGATGATTGCCGCCGCCGCTATGAGTTTCAGTTCGGTTTCGGTGATAGCCAATGCCTTGCGTTTGCGGAAGGTGAAGCTGGATTAGCAATCAAAATTATATAAAAAATATCCGGAATTATGTAAAGGAACGATTTTCACGGCTTATATCTTTGTATCATAAAAATTAAAATGTTGAATTATGCTCAATAAAACCATAAAATTCCTGATAGAAAACAAACTCATATCCTTTTTGCTTTTGTTTGTGTTATTGGGGTGGGGTTTGTCCACGGCGCCGTTCGATTGGGATTTAAAAATCATTCCGCAAAACAAAGTTGCCGTGGATGCCATTCCCGATATCGGTGAAAATCAGCAGATTGTCTTTACCAAATGGACCGGACGTTCGCCGCAGGATATCGAGGATCAAATTACCTATCCGCTGACAACGGCTTTGTTGGGAATTCCCGGGGTAAAAACCATTCGCAGTTCGTCGATGTTCGGGTTTTCGTCCATTTATATCATTTTCAATGACGATGTGGATTTCTATTGGAGCCGGAGCCGTATTTTGGAAAAACTCAATTCGCTTCCCAAAGGTTTATTGCCCGACGATGTCCAACCGACTTTGGGACCGGATGCTACGGGATTGGGACAGATTTTTTGGTACACGCTCGAAGGAAGGGACGAAAATGGCAAGGTTACCGGCGGTTGGAATTTGGATGAATTACGAAGCGTGCAGGATTATTTTGTCAAATATGCACTTTCGTCGGCGGAAGGTGTGTCGGAAGTGGCGTCTATCGGCGGGTTTGTCAAGGAATATCAAATCGATGTCGATCCGCTGAAACTAAAAGAATATAATATCAGTCTCAATCAAGTGGTGGATGCCGTCCGCAAAACCAATAAGGAAATCGGGGCGAAAACCATTGAAATCAATCAAGTGGAATATTTTGTGCGGGGCTTGGGTTATGTCAAGTCGTTGAAAGATTTGGAAAATACGGTGGTCAAGGAAGTTAATAACACGCC
>JALSTJ010000449.1 GCA_026983815.1 Flavobacteriales bacterium | reverse complement strand
AAAATAGAATATGCACAAAGGGCAAAAAATTACGGTATTAAAGAATATAAAGTATTAGCCTGTCTCAATGATGATAAGAGATTGGCTGAATATTTAATAAAACTCACCAAAATATAAGATTACAGAATTTTATAAGAATAAAATGTTTAAAATAACAGCGGCAAATTAAATAATTTGCCGCTGTTATCAAAAATTATTTTTTAATTATTTTAAAAGCAGACGAAGTATTATCTACTTCTAATCTAACAAAATACATACCTTTTTTCCAAGAAGAGAAATCAACCGAATAATGATTTTTTTCCGGCACATCAGAATAAATGGTTTTCCCTGATAAATCCATAATTTGTAACGAATGTATATTATTCTCTGCAGAAATATTCAAAATATTATTAACAGGATTGGGGTAATATTTCAGCCCTTTGATTTCATTCTCTGATGTGGTTAAAGTTACATTATTTGAAGTCAGCAATAAATCAAAAACACCTTCTTGACCATCGGTATATCCACTATAGTGACCAATATTTATCCAATATCTTGTGGCAGTTGTCACATTAACAGATAAACTTTCTGCATCACCATTAAAGCCACTATCCACATGGTCAACACAAGACAAACTACTACAATCAGTCCCAGAATAAACTTGTAGTTCAGGGTCCCAATTGTTAGGAGTAACAGTTATATCTACTGTACCATCATTCATAGGAACAAAAGAAAACCATACTCCATCATTCATACTATAATTACTACAAACAGTTATAAAACCATTATTATTTGTTGCCCCCTCAGCATTCTCTGTAATCGAATAAGGTAAATTTACAATTTCCGATGCATTATCACATAAATCATTAGCCGGTGGTGTTGGTGGATTTTTTACACAAACATCAAATTCAGTCTGTGCTCCGGGACCGGAACTCCAACCATATACTCTGAGATAATATACATTTCCAACGGTAAGCCCCGAAACATTCATGCTATTGGGGTCACTATCCTGTACTAATGTTAATGCAGAACATCCAGCAGACCCATCATAAAGTCCCATACCCATATCCGTACTGGATCCAACTACTGCAGTAACATTTAATAAAGATATTTTTTCGGTATCATTAGCAGCAATAAAAGTAAACCAAACATCATTATCAGGTGTTCCGGTTACATCATCAGGTTGTGGGGAAGTTGTAGCATAAGCTGTTGATCCATGTGTTACATGTGTACATGATCCATCAGTATTCACTATTACCTGATAAGCTGCATCACATTCATCATTGGCAGGTGGTGGTCCAGCAGTTGTAGCTATTCCAGGCCCTTCCCAAGAACTCATATTATAACTTGAACATAAAGATCGGATATAAACTTCATATGTCGTACTCTCTTGTAACCCGGTAATAGTATAAGAACTTCCGGTTACTTGAGCAGAAGAAACACCGGAAGCATTCGGGTCAAAACCGGGAGCGCCCCATACAATTTCATAATTATTTACGCCTACAACCGGAGTCCAGGTAACATCCAATGTTGTATGATCATTTGTATTTCCTGCCACTTCCAAATTAGTAGGAACATTACAGTAAGGCATAGGGCCAACATTGACATCATCAATATAAAAATCATGAGCATTATCTCCTACATATTTAAATGCAACATAAACTACTTGTCCTTGATATTGGGATAAATCATAAGAAGCTTCATTCCATTGCAACCAAGTATCGGGGTAATTGGAAGGGGAAAATTCTTCCAATAAAGTAAAATCATTGGGATTGGCTACTGGATCTCCAGAAGTGGTTGAAATATAAACTCCTGAAAAATTATAAGAAAAAGACCATTTTCCTCTCCAAAAGAAAGACATTTCATAAGCATTTCCTACATAGAATCCGGAAGAAACCACCCAAGAGGTAGATTCTGTAGCAATATCCGTGGCAAAATGTGCCATAAAATGTGTGCCTGAATGCGCAATACCCGTTTGATCACTTACTGAAAAACCGGGATCATCAGTTTGTGATTGATATTTTGCCCAACCGGTTGGTATGTTACCAACAGCAGTATTCTCAAAATCTTGAACCTGCGCATGAATAAATTCCGGCGCAAAATAGCTCAAAATAAGAACAAACAATAGTGTAATTTTTTTCATAGAAATTTAATTTAGTTTTTATATTGGGGACAAGTTAAAAAAATTTTTTTTATTTAACTTATTTTTAAGTTTATAAAAATAAAAATATATTATTTTTGTAAAATATCTTTAAATTTCATAAAAAAAATGAAGAAAAATTTAATTTTATTGCTGTTTATAGCTTTCATTGGTAATTTAGCAGCACAAAAAAAACACTCGAAAATACATTGGTTAACAGATTTCAAAAAAGCTCAAAAAATTGCTCAAAAAGAACATAAACCCATGTTGCTTTTATTTACCGGTTCGGATTGGTGTCCGCCTTGTATGGCTATGCATCGTGATTTATTTAGCAATTCGGAATTTAAAGAACTTTCCCAAAAATTTGTTTTGGTTTACGTAGATTTTCCCAGACGCAAGCAAATAAGTGAAGAACAAAGAGAAAAAAATTATGCGTTGGCGTCCAAATATCATAGAGGAGGAGTTCCTACTATGGTTTTTGTCAATCCTTCAGGTGAAATAATATCCAAAATTTCAGGTTATATTTTTGGCAGACCTCAGCGCAATTTACAAGCCATGCAAAAAGTCTTAGAAAATTTTAAATAAAAAAGCGGTTAAACCGCCTTTTTTATTTTTCCTTTTCATCTGATAAATATAATTTTAACTCTTGTTTGAGTTTCCTAAGTTCATCTTGTAATAAATCTATTTTTTGTAATAAATTCAGAATTACATCAATTCCTTCCATATTAACTTGGAGTTCATAACGTAAACGCATAATTTTTTCTAACTCAGAAAGATAATCCAAGTTGATCTTTTTCTTATGTTTATCGAAAAACTGTGATTCAAATAAATCATATTCTTTAATTTCATCAAAAAAAGTCTCCGGAATATGATAGTATGCACATATTTTCTCTATACTAATATAATTTTTCTTATCCATGTTTTCTTATTTTTGATAATTCTGAAAAGAGTTCTTTTTCTTTTTCGGTTAAGTTTGTAGGAATTTGCACATGATAGGTAACATACAAATCACCAAATTTTCCCTCTTGTTTATATTTTGGAAAACCTTTTCCCTTTAAACGAACTTTGGTGCCACATTGGGTTCCTGGTTTTACTTTTAATTTAACTTTTCCATCCAAAGTGTCTATCATTGTTTCTCCACCTAAAACAGCAGTATATAAATCAATATTCTGCTTGGTATATAAGTCATCTCCTTTACGTTTGAATTGGGAATCCTCTAATATTTTAAATTTAATATACAAATCTCCATTGGGTCCACCATTTATACCGGGACCACCCATTCCTTTTATTTTAATAGTTTGGCCATCACTTACTCCTGCAGGTATTGTCAAACGTATTTTTTTTCCATTGACATCAATGGTCTGTTTTCGGGTTTTATACACATCTCTTAAACCCAGTTGTAATTCGGCATGTAAATCCTGACCTTTGAATTTAATATTTCTTCTTCCGCTAGATGCTCTTCCTCCAAACATACTTTGGAAAAAATCCGAGAAATCACTCTCATCATAACCGCCACCACCAAATCCTCCAAAACCGGAGAAATCATCAAACCCTCTGCTGCCATAGGTTTGTTGATACTGCTTTTGTTGTGCTTTTTGCTTTTCTATTTCATCTGCATGTTGCCAGTGTTCACCGTATTTATCATATTTTTCTCTATTTTCTTTGTTACCCAATACCTCATAAGCTTCATTGATTTCTTTGAAACGCTTTTCCGATTCTTTATCATTGGGGTTTAAATCAGGGTGGTATTTTCTTGCCAGTTTGCGATATGCTTTTTTTATATCTTTTTCCGATGCATTTTTATCAACTCCTAAAATTTTGTAATAATCTATATATGCCATATTAATGTTTTTTCATTTTTCACTTATTTTATTACGTAAATTTACCAAAAAAGTTACAAAGACTTGACTATTTTTCTATAAAATTTTTCAACACTTCTGAAAAATCGGGTTGATACATATTTATCATGCTATGTATAATGCTATCATGTTGTAATAAATAAATTTTTGTAAGATTATATGGAAATATTTTTGAAATGGATTTTTCATTTTGAAATTGCAAAAAGGTAATGGAACTATCTTTTGGCACTTGAATTTTCCACTCGTTATAATCTCCTGCATTTTTATTAATAATCAGGATATGAAGCGAAGGATATAATTCCTTGATTTGTTTTAACTTAGTATAATTTGTTTTGTAATTTTTCCTAAAATATAAATCAGAAAAAGATAATAAATATTTTCGGTTGGGTTTCAAAATTTTTTTCAATGGAAAAAGTTTTCCATCTAAATCGATAACCGTAACTTCGGGTAGTATATTCCCTGCTTGTAATTTCTGATTTTTCAGTAGTAAATTTAAACAATGTTTTTTGTAAATAACATTTTTTATTGAGTGTAAATATAGTTGAAATATGTGATCATTTGTATCAGCAATCAAACCTGATTTTAGATAATTTTGACAATAAAGCATCAAGATATTGTCCTTGACTTTTTGGTCTTTTATATTTTTATTAATCAATTCAACAATTTGTTTTTGTCTAAAGTTTTGATGAGGTTCCCAAGGAATATTATTATCAATATAATCTCTTATAAAATAAAGAATATCCGGTATGTTCGGGTCAGATACTTGTTCTTTTAAAATCTTTCTGTAATCAAAATAATTTTTGGGCAATTCTCGTTTGTGTTTTTCTGCATAAGATTCCAAAATTCTACATCTGGCCAAACGTTTATAAAAATCAACAACTTGCTTAAAATGTTTGGAAGTCCGATCATATTCAGGTTTATAAGAAGCTATAAATTGATTTTTAATCTTATAAAAAGAATCTGTTTTTTTTAATAGTTCTTCAGGAGTTAATTTCGCAAAACTTTTATGCAACTCAATACTCTCTTTTTCATTAATTAAAAATAGATTGATCAAAATATTGTTTTCTAAACCCGATGTTCCAGAAAAACTCAATGATTCGTCAAATTCATTCGTATTCAAAACAAATGCCAAAGAATCCCCTGGTTTGAGATAAAAAGTTTGAAATTCAGGAAAAATATAAACGAAAAACAAACCTTCTTTTGGTGTGGAAATTTTTCCTTGAAATTTATTACCTAGAGAAGCATAAATTGTATCTGATGTCAAATTAAACGGATCTTGTGATACAATAAAATAATCTTTTTTCGGATTGACAATTTTTCCAATGATGACACTTTTTTTATCTTGGGAAAATTGTTTTTTACAATTTTGAAATATCATCAAAATGGAAATTCCTAAAAATATAATAATTAGTATATAAAAGTTTTTTCTTTTCATAATTTCAATTTTCTTTGTCTTAAGGCTTCATAAGCCAAAATTGCGGCTGACACGGAAACATTCAAAGAATCCGCCTGACCTTCCATAGGAATATAAATTGCTTGATGTTTGATTTTTCTAAAATCTCGTGTCAATCCTTTATCCTCCGCTCCTACTGCAATTGCTGTTGGAGATTTATATTCTTGCAAATAATAAGGATTGGAATTTTGCAATGTGGCTTGAAATAAATTTATACCATGCTTGTCAATGAAATCTTTGAATTCATCAATAGAAGCTATTCCTATACTATTGCTGAAAACGGTTCCTAAACTCGAACGAATAACATTGGGATTATAAAGATCTACTTGGGCATCTACCAAAACAAAAGCATCTGCTCCTACTCCATCAACCGTTCGTAAAATCGCTCCCAAATTCCCCGGCTTTTCTATACCTTCCGCTACAATGACCAAAGGATTTTCGGATAGTTTTACATCATTGATCTTATGCGTTTTGGTTCGGGCAATTGCAAGTATGCCTCCGGTGGATTTTCTGTAAGCCAATTTTTCATAAACTTCTTTGGAAATTTGGATAATTTCAAATGTCCTTTGATATTTTTTTTGCCAAATTTTCAATTGTTCCACAGCAAACAGTTCGGGAA
>JALSTJ010000448.1 GCA_026983815.1 Flavobacteriales bacterium | reverse complement strand
CGGGGGCAGGATTGAGAAATTGTATTTCCAAAGCGAAGGCGATTATATTGCCAAGGGGAGCAAAATTGCGCTTTTGTATTCGCCCGAACTGGTAACGGCGGAAAACGAATTGATACAAGCGATGTATCTGAAAAACGAACAACCCGAACTGTATAATGCCGTGCGTAACAAATTGAAAAACTGGAAATTGTCCGAAAAACAAATTCAACGCATTGAAAATACCAAGAAAGTAATCACCAACTTCCCGATGTATGCCGACAAAAACGGATATGTGTTGAAAGTTATGGTGGAAAACGGCAATCACGTCAAGGAAGGAACGCCGATGTTTCAACTGGCGGATTTGCGAAAAGTTTGGGCGGTTTTGGATGTTTACGAGAAGGATTTACCCAATATCCGTCAAGGTCAGAAGGTGGAAATCATGCTCAATGCCTATCCGGGAAAAACATTTGAAGGAACGGTGGGATTTATTGATCCGGTTGTCAATGAAAAGACACGAACGGTGCAAGTACGGGTGGATTTGCCCAATAAAAACAATTTGTTGAAACCCGGAATGTTGGCGGAAGGAAAAATAAAAGTCAATAAAACCGCAAGTGGAAAGCAAGTGATTAGGATTCCGAAATCGGCGATATTATGGACGGGAAAACGTTCGGTGGTTTATGTAAAAGTCAGTCCCGATAAGCCGAAATTCGAATTGCGTGAAGTGGAATTGGGCAAGGCGGCGGGAGATTATTATGAAATTTTATCGGGATTGAAACCCGGTGAGGAAATTGTAGTTAAAGGCACCTTTACGGTGGATGCGGCGGCACAATTGCAAGGAAAAAAATCGATGATGAATGTGCAAGGAGGCAAAACGCCTGTTGCTACGCATAATCACGGTGGGAAGCAGATGACGGATGAGGAGATGAAGGGGATGTAAAAAAAATGATTTTTGTCAGTTTTGAAAAAATATTATATTTGAAAACTTAAAATTTTGATATATGAAAAGAACATTATTAATAGTTGCAGTAATTTTTATTATAAAACTCCAAGCTCAAAATCAATTATCAATACCGCCCGTTTTAAACGGATCGCAATATCAATTAAATCTGCAAAACAGCACTTATGAATTTTTTACCGGACATCAAACGGCAACGATGGGTGTCAACGGAAATATTTTGGGTCCTACCTTGATAATGAATCAAGGAGACCAAGTGGATATCCAAGTAACGAACAATTTGGGACAGCAAACCACTATTCACTGGCACGGAATGCACATTTCGGCAGCCAATGACGGCGGTCCGCATACGATTATCCCGCCCGGAACGACGTGGAATCCGCAATTTACGGTAATGAACCGCGCGGGAACCTACTGGTATCATCCGCATTTGGATGAATATACCGACGAACACGTTTCCAAAGGAATTGCAGGAATGATTATCATTCACGATAACAATGAATTAAATGCCGGCTTGCCCGTAACCTACGGAGTGGACGATTTTCCGTTGGTGGTGCAAACCAAGGACTTTGACGGCAATTATCAAATAGTCAATCATAGTAACAACGATGACGTATTGATGGTGAACGCAACGATTAATCCGTATCTGGAAGTTCCGGCACAAGTAGTTCGCCTGCGATTATTGAACGGCTCGTCCCAAAGGGTTTTTAATTTCGGTCTATCCGGCAATATGCCGTTTCATTTGATTGCTACCGACGGCGGTTTGCTCGAAGCGCCCGAACAACTGACACGTTTGCCGTTATCGCCCGGTGAAAGAGCCGAAATTTTGGTGAATTTAAACGGGATGGAAAATCAAACGCTGTATTTGATGAGTTATGCTTCGGAGTTCGGCAACGGTATTTACGGAGCAACCAACCCCGGTATGAATGCCAATATGACTTTGAATAATTACAATCCCAATGCGTTGAACGGTAACGATTTTAATGTTTTGGAATTACGAGTAGTATCGCAAACCGCTAATCCCGTTACTAGCATTCCGGCACAGTTATCCACTATCGTCCCGATGGATGAAAACATGGCCGATGCACAAAGAAATTTTACATTGAGACCGGTAACGATGGGCTTCAATCAATTAAATGGCGATTTTACCATCAACGGTGTCAGTTTTGATATGAATACGATTAACCTGACAGTGCCCTTGAATAATACGGAGGTTTGGACGGTAACGAACAATTCCGCCATTGCCCATCCTTTTCACGTGCACGATATTCAGTTTCAAATTTTGAGTATTAACGGAAGCACGAATATACCGGCTTACGCACAAGGTTGGCACGATACGTTTTTGGTTCCTGCCGGCGGCGGAAGTATTAAATTTATCACCAAGTTTGAAGATTTTGCAGATGACAGCATTCCGTATATGTATCATTGTCATATGTTAAATCACGAAGATGGGGGAATGATGGGAAGTTTTACAGTTGTGGATATGTCAAATAAAATTGAAGAATTAAAAAATAATGAAGCCGTATTATATCCTAATCCTGTTAATGGAATTTATATGAATTTTATTTTGAAAAATACAGCTGAAAAGATAAAGTCTTACTTGATAATTGATGCATCGGGAAAAATTGTATATCAAAATCATTTTCATAAAAACGAGCAAAATTATTTGATGTCATTTCCGGTTTATACTTTATCGTCAGGGACGTATTTTTTGAAGGTTTATACAGATGATAAAATATATACAAGAAAATTTATTAAAAATTAAAATATAAAAGAGCGGCAATCAGTCGCTTTTTTTATTTTACCGCTAATGCATCAGGGTGAGCCAAACCTTTGTATTCAATGAGACTTGCTTTTAAAGAACCCACCAATAAGTCGGCTTTAATCAATAAAGGGATTTTGTTTGTGTCATCGCTAATCCACATGGTTAAACTTTCATCTTCTTTAAAAATTCTTCCGGACATGACAATTGGGCGTAATTTTAAAGCTTTTATTTTTCCAAATTTGGTTTTAAGATATTCTCTCCCCAATATTTTAAGTCTAAAAGGATATACTTCATTATCAAAAAACATATCCACTTGAATTTGATCTCCAGCATGTAGATTTGACGTATTGACATTTCTCAAATAATAGAAAACAGAAACCATATCATTGATTTTGGAAGGTATATCAAAATTTTTGACCTTATTTTTTTCTTTATCTATTACTTGCACTTTTTGATTGTCGTGATCAAAGCGTAGTTCTACATTTTTGGTATATCCCCCTTCATAGATATGCCTTATGAAACGGATTGGACGATTTTCATAATCAAAATAACTTTCATAATTATCATTAACTTTCATTAACCAACGTGATATTCCGGTAGTCCACCCTTTTCCAATTGCATGTAGTAATTTTTTTCCTTGAAAAATATCTTCTTTTAAGTCCAATGTTGCATAACCGGCATTAAAAATTCCATAATGAATTTTGAATTTAAAATGTTCACCAGGTTGATAAGCAGGTTGTTGAGCGTTTAGTATTAATAAAACAAAAAATAATAATATTGAATAAATCTTTTTCATATACTTTTTTGGTTAGATAATTACAAACATTGTTCCAAAATTAGAAATTGTATCCAAATGAAAAAGAAAAAACATTTTTTTTCAATTGAGGAATTCTTGAAAATGAAACCCGAAGCGGTCCTAAGAAAGAATTATATTCATAGGCAATTTGATGACCCAAAACCGATGCGATATTAGCTCCCGGAAAATCATGAGAACGATCATAGAATAAGTAGTCCAACCCATATTTTAGATAATGGTTTTTGATGAACTGATATTTTATATTTAGATTAGTCATTAAATATTTGGTCGCTCTGATGGAAACGGGATCTAAAACTGAAAAATTATCCATATTTTCAAAATTAATATAATTTATTTCGCCACCCAAATAAAAATCATTTTCAAAAGAGGTTTTTTTTGCATAACTATATCCAGCGTGAATGATTGGTTGAAAAAATATTCTTTTACTAAAATTTTGAATAAATTCCAATTGAATTTTGTATAAAGAAAATGGATAAAAATTTCTATAATAATTACTTGAAATTGGAAAATATTCCCAAGAAAGAAACAAATAAATTCCTTTGGTTGGAAAATCAAAATTGTCTCTGTTATCAATATTTAAATTGACAAAACTACCTAAATAATGATTTTTCCCGATAATATAAGGTAAATCATTACTCTCACCGGAAAAAACATTGGTATAATAGTTTTTGTAAAGATGTTGAATCCCTATGGAAAGATTGATTGCGTGATTGAGCCCACCGTCAAAACTTAATTTGTTTTGTAATTGTTCAACATTCAAATCCAGTTGATTAATTGAAGGATTTTCAAAAAATAATTCGGATTGCACTTGTGTGCTGAACCTATGATATCCTGTATGCCAACTGATATTCCAACCAAATCCATTGTCAATGAGATAATTGATATTAAAGCGTGTTTTCTCACCACCGATGATATCTATAGAAAACAAATCATTTTTGGTCAATAGATGTTTTCTTTCAAAATTTCCTATGACATTGATTTTATATAATCGATTATAGTGGAATCCCAGATTTACATAAGCTTTATTTTCTTTTTCTTTGATATTAATGAATAATTCCGGCCGAGATTTCAGATGTTTAATATGGTAAAAAACTTGATCAAAATTATCGGTTCCTATCAAATTGTTTAAACCTTCGATATAATCTTTATAACTAATTTTTTTATTGGGGATAAAACCTAATTTTCCTAAAATATAGTTTCTTCGATAATTATGTAATCCGTTGATAATTATTTTATTAAATATAATGCTGTCAGGTTTTTTGTAATGTAAGCTTTGGATTTCAGTAGCTCTATTTTGAGGAATTAATTTTTGTTTTTTATCTAAAATTTTACGGGCTTCGGTATAACCACGTTGAATAATTGTATCAATTTTTGTAAAATCAGTAACGCTCAGATTTTTTATATTCGGATGGATGTATATATCGGTTTGCACTTTTTTCAAAGGCATTTCTTTGTACATTTGAAAACTTATAATTTGATCCATAATATTTTGTATATTCTCAATTTGTTCCTTATTAAGAATTTTTCCTTGAACATCAGAGCCAATGATAATATCCGCTCCCATATCTCGTAATTCTTTTACAGGATAATTATTTACAATTCCACCATCCAATAACAATTTATTATCGTATTCTATCGGTTTATAAACTGTAGGTAATAATGCGCTGGCAGTTACGGCAAGAGGAAGCCAACCTTTATTAAATAAAATTTGTTTACCATTTTCGATATCTGTGGAAATACAGAAAAAAGGTATTTTTAGTTTATTGAAATTCTTTATATCATTTGTCGAAATAAGATTTTCTGCCAAGGTGCTATATAAGTTTTGAGCATTGGACAAGCCCTTTGGCATTTGGACACTCATTTTTTTTAATGAAAAAGGAAGTTTTAGTATATATTTAGGTCCATTTTTCTTTTCAAAAAAGCTGGAGTATTTTCTTTCTTTGGTATCAAACATGATAGCATCATAATCCAAACTGTGAAAAATTGAATCTATTTGATGGGCAGAATAGCCGGCTGCATACATACTTCCGATAATTGCTCCCATACTGGTGCCCGCAATAAAATCGGGTTTTATGTGATATCTTTCCAAAGTTTTCAGGACGCCTATATGTGCTAATCCTTTGGCACCGCCACCGCTCAAAACCAATCCGATTTTAGGGCGATAAATACTGTCCTGCTTTTGATTTTGTGCGTGGATCCCAAAGAAAATAAGAATAAACAAAAAAGAAAGATATTGTTTCATATCCAAATTTAAACTTGTTCAAAGATACTTCAATTTATTCAAATTTATAATATTTACCGATGTCTAATTTACCTGAAAAATTGTCAGTCGGTTTTACATAATTTTAATTTATTTTTTAAAAAATTCTTAAAAAAACATATTTTATACTTTTATTAACAGACATTGGCATAATTTTGTTGTAAAATTGTTGTGAAAAATTTTTAGTTATGGAACAAAATATAAATATTAACGAGCTTAATGAAATTGTAAAGCGCGAGAGTGAATTTGTCGATTTGTTAAAATTGGAAATTAACAAAGTGATTGTCGGTCAGGATAAGATGATTGACCGTTTGTTAATCGGATTATTAGGAAAAGGACATATCTTGCTTGAAGGAGTGCCCGGAT
>JALSTJ010000447.1 GCA_026983815.1 Flavobacteriales bacterium | reverse complement strand
TATTTCAAAAAATTTCCCAATTTTGATTTGGGAGCGGATTATACCATCAATCGAAATAATATAAATGGAGATGATAACTTATATCAACAAATTGTCCCAAATCTTGAAATCAGTTATGATTTTTTAAAAGGATTTGTTTTGGAAGGAAAATACCGCTATTATATTTCCATTGACAATAATGAAAACAAAAATACGTACCAAACGGCAGAATTTAGTTTGCATTATCAAAAAGACAATCGTCCGTGGGGTTTTGAAATTTCGGGTAAGAACCTTTTAAACGCTTCGTTTGTCGAGCGATATTCCTACAACAACTTCCTTATTTCCAATACTTTAATTTACAAACAACCGCGATTGTGGATGTTTAAGGTTTATTATAAATTGTAACATCAATCTTTTCCTTCCCTAAACAAAAACTCTTTTTCGTCGTCGGTTAGACTTTCATAACCGGAGCGGTTGATTTTTTCCAGAATTTTATTGAGACGATAGTTTTTGCCAAATTCAACAGTTTCGGAAGGAGACGATTGGATTGGGTCGGGTTGTAATTTATCCAGAGCAAATATTACTAATCCGGCAATAAAACCACCCAAATGTGCAAAATACCCGCCGGGATTTCCTAATGGAATTTGTAGTAGATTAAATAAGATAAAGAAAATCAGAAGGTGAACAAGTTTAACCGGTCCTAAAAATCTTATATGCAAGGAATATTTGGGTTGTTTTAAAGAAATATAGGTCATTACCGCCATAATACCGGAAGAAGCTCCCAGTAATGCTCCCGTGTTGATATATAGATTCGGAAAAAGTTTGTAACTCCAAATAAAAGTCAATCCCCCCAAAATTATACCTGAGAAAAATATCCATAGAAATTTTTTTTCATTGATGAATTCCAAACAGGTATATCCAAAATAATACAACAATATCATATTGAAAACCAATGCGATAAACTTTGCGTGAAAGAAAGCGTAAGTTATAATTGTCCAAGGTTGAAAGCCAAGGTTTTGAAAATCGTGGGGAAGACTAATCCAAGAAAAACGAAACCAACCGAAGCTGAAAAATAAAAAAGAAAGAAAGAAAAACAATACATCCATCCCGATGATTAATTCCACCGGATCATAAGATTTTAGTTTGTTTAACCAATTTTTCATTGTAAATTAATTTATAATTCTGTCCTAAATAAATTTTTTACTTTTTCCATCGATGAAAAAGTAACAAAATCCCGATAGCTATCGGGGCTAGGCATACGAGTATTTTTCTAAATTTTTTGTTCATTTCACTAAACTGTCTGAACTCGGTTGAACTTTTTTTCTGAATAGGACATTAACCTAACCTCAAACAGCAGACAGTTTTACGTTCCATTCACTTCAAATTTTACGAAAAATCCTCGTATGCCGCTAAGGATAGATTCATTTGCCTCAAAGCTCCCCTCTATGAGAGGGGCTGGGGGTGTGTTCATACAATATCCCCATCATTTTTTTCATAACTCATTATAACTCATAATGTTAATTTTATTTTTAAAAAATATCTATGACGGAATTGATTAATTTGTGTTAATTAAACACATTTTTAGTCTTAATTTTTTTCAATTAATCGTCTCCATTATAAATTCTCAATTAGTTAGTACCAACCTTCTATCTTATTACCCCACATTTTCATCAAAATAAAACCGGTAACCGCACCGCCGACATGCGCCATGTGTGCAATAGGTGTATGGAATACATTGGTTATACCAAACATAAAATCAGCCAATACCAATAGCGGAACAAAATATTTTGCTTTAATCGGGTAGGGGATAAAAATCAACATCAATTCGGCGTTGGGAAAATAAAAAGCAAAAGCAACCAATACACCGTAAATCGCTCCGGAAGCCCCAAGCATTACCGAATTAAATAAGGCAGCGGATTTTTCAAGGACAGGCATCAGTTCCAAATATGTTCCACTGACTTTTCCCGTGATGAAACTTTGATAAATTTCCTCTTTACTCATTCCTGCTTCAATAAGTTGATGAAAATAATTATTAAATTCAAAATATTGAACTCCTGTATATAACAAAATTGCTCCCAGACCGGAGACAAAATAAAATATCAAAAATTTTTTCTTTCCCCACATATATTCCAAGGGCGCTCCAAAAGCCCAAAGTGCATACATGTTAAAGGCAATATGTGCAATACCGCCATGCATAAACATATGCGTTACAATTTGCCAAATCCTAAAATGAGGATTTAGAGGAAAATGCATAGCAAAAAGATTATAAAACTGTTCAGGCATCATTTGTGTAGCCAAAAACATGATAATATTAATGATAATCAGATGTTTGATGGTGTCGGGGACTCTATTCATTTTTATCGGTTTAATTGGTTTAAAAATTCATTTTCATTCATCTGAACAAAAATACGTTTATTATTCGGGCTAAACATAAAACTTTCCAATTTAAAAAGATCTTTGAGTAAGTTGTCAATGGAGTTTTTTTCCAATTTTTGACCTGTTTTAATGGCAGAAGTTTTAGCAAGTGTTTTGGCTATCTCTTCCTTTATTAATTCTTTGGAAGGTTCTATTTCCATTGAAAAAAGTTTAAGAATTTTTTCAAAAAAATCGGGAATGTTCAATTTAATATCGGTGGATGGAATAGCCGTTACCAAAATTTGTTCTTCGGAAAATTCCAATTCAAAACCCATGGCAATCAATTCATTTTCATAGGTTTTTAGTAAATCCATTTCATAAGCTTGCAATTCCAATTCTATTGGAAAAATTAATTTTTGTTGTAGGATATGTCCTTCGTTAGCATTTTTTAGAAATTGTTTATAAAGCACCAATTCATGCGCCCGTTGTTGATGAATAATCAAAAGATTTCCTTGAAAAGTTGTTACGATAAATTTATTCATCCATTGAAAAGCATCAAAGTTTTGAGAAGCATCAAATACAAAAGGTATAGTTTTGTTTTCTTGTTCCAAATCGGAAGCCATTTCATGAGTTTTGCTAAAAAAATCGTCCCATTGTTTGCTTTCTTTTTTAAAATGACTTATTGAGAAATCTTTGGCATTATCAAAATCATTTTCAAAAGGATTGAAATTCGGGTTTACTTCAATTGATGGAGTTTTCGGAGTTTTTTTATGCATTTCATAAGGAACATCCAAATCGGGTTTGTGTTCAAAATCCATTGACGGACTGAGGTTGAACTGTCCCAAACTGTGTTTGACGGCAACTTTCAAAATGGAATAAACGGTAGATTCGTCGTCAAATTTTATCTCGGTTTTGGTCGGGTGGATATTGACATCTATATGTTTGGGGTCAATTTCAAAAAATATGAAATAAGAAGGATAAGATTTTTCTTTAATCAATCCTTCATAAGCTGTCAAAATGGCGTGATTCAGATATGGACTTTTGATAAATCGGTTGTTTACAAAGAAAAATTGTTCGCCACGTTTGAGTTTTGCAAATTCGGGTTTACCGGTAAAACCGTGAATTTTGACATAATCGGTTTCTTCTTTTACAGGCACGAGCTTTTCTTTAATCTTGCTACCGAAAATATTGCTTATCCGTTGTAAAATCCCCGATTCGGGAAGTTGATAAATAACATTATCGTTATGTATTAAAGTGAATTTTATTTGCGTATGAGCCAAAGCTAGTCGAACAAATTCATCGTGGATATGTTTCATCTCCACTTGGACGGATTTCAGGAATTTTCGTCTGGCGGGAATATTAAAGAATAAATTTTTCACGGCAATACTGGTTCCTTTGGGGACGGCAACGGGTTCTTGTTTGACAATTTTACTCCCTTCAACCCGTAAAAAAGTTCCCAATTCCTGTTCGGCGGTTTTGGTTTTTATTTCCGTATGTGAGACGGCAACAATGGAAGCCAAGGCTTCGCCGCGAAAACCTTTGGTTTGAATGGCAAACAAATCATCGGCTTTGGAAATTTTACTGGTGGCGTGTCTTTCCAAACTCATTCGTGCATCGGTTTCGTTCATTCCGCTACCGTTATCTATGACTTGTATCAATGATTTTCCACCGTCTTTAATTAAAACTTTGATTTCGGTAGCGCTTGCATCCAAAGCATTTTCCATTAATTCTTTTACAACGGAAGCCGGTCGTTGCACCACTTCACCGGCAGCAATTTGGTTGGCAATATGTTCAGGTAATAATTTGATTACGGAATTTCCCATTAAAAATCAAGATTTATATTCTTTAAAATATAATAAAAAATTACAAATAGAATTCCCAAAATAATAAAAGTGCGTAGGGTGGCATTTGAAAAAAGTCCTGGGATTTTGGTTGTTTGATGACGACGAATTTTTCCGCGCATACGCATTTCCAGGGATTCTTTGGAATTATCGCCGTATTTTTTTTTCATATTTTCCAAACGCTCTTTTCGTTCATCATAGTAGCGTGGAGTATATGAATATTTTTTATTTTTATTTTGTTTAAAAAAAGATGATAACATATAATTTAATTTTTAGTATGCTAGAAAAGCATTTCAATAATAATGCCTATCAAAATTTTCAAGAAAAAATGACATAAAAAAACTGCCTATATGCAAATATAAGCAGTTTTTTTTAGCTTTTTTAAATATCTTAATTAGAAGCTTTTGCCAAAAATACTTCTATATTTTGGGCTTCATTTGAGTTTTTGAACTCATCTTTGATACGTTCAAAATATTTTTTGGCTTTATCCTTGTTTCCAATTTCCAAAGCTACTTGTCCGGCTTTTAATAGATATCTGGGAGTAGTAAAATCGTTTTTTGCATAATTGGCGGCTTTCTCATAATATTCCAAAGCATCTTTGGGTTGTTCCAATTGCATAAATGCATCACCAATCATTCCGTAAGCAGCCGGTTGAAGCACATCGTCATCAGCTTTGAATTTTGAAAGTTCGGAAACCGCATCTTTGAAATTTCCTTGTTTATAATAAATAGCTCCCAAATAGTAATGAGCCAAGTTTCCTGCTTTTGTTCCACTGAATTTACTTTCAATTTGTTTAAAACCGTATTTTCCGTCGGCTCCATTGAGTGCTTTTTCAAAATCTTCGTTCATTTGCTTTTCATCGACATCATTCATTGCCTGATCAAAATATTTTTGAGCGGTAACCATTTCGTCAATAGCTTTTTGTTCTTTGGGTTGAACGATATTGCTATCATACCACATATATCCGGCAATTATTACGATAATTGCAAATAAACCGCTAAATATCCATTTTTGATTTTTTTCTAAAAATTTCTCTATCTTATTTGCTCCTTCATCCAGTGAAGTAAAAACTTCCGCTGTGGTAGATTCTTTGGCTAAATAAGAAAGATCATCTTTATTGGTTTTTTTCTTTTTTGTTCCTCTTTTTTTATAGGTTGCCATAATTATTCCACTTTTTTAGAATGACAGCAAAGATACTATAATAGTTTTAAAAAGAAAAATATTTATTCATATTTATAATAGAATTTACCTTCGGTTACATGGAAATCTACCTGGACAGAAGAACTTCCGTCAGGATCTTGTGTGGTGGTAAATTCAAATGTTCCTTGAACAATTTTAGCGGAAGTATCTACATCTGTAATGGTGATGGTCCCTTCTTTTGTATATTCATCTATATTATTACTATTGTCCACAAGATCTATAAAATGAGAAGGTGGGGTTTGAAAATTTGTGGCGCCTATTGAATAACTTCCCACTACAATATCACTTCTTTTTAACCAAATATCAATCTCCGGATTTCCGAAAGTTCCGCCTTGTCTCCCGATTAACAATACAAAATCTTCAATCGGATAATAAGTAAAAATGTTGGTGCTTGAAAATTCATTGGTTCCAAAGGGATTGTTTGCTTGAAAGACATTTCCGTTTATTTTGGCAGTCATTGCAAATTCCGGCGGATTATTCTCATTTGAATCGTCAGTGGATTGCTCGCGTTTGCAAGCTATGGAACTGAATACGATGATGAGAATTAATGTAAATACAAATTGCTTTTTCATAATTTTTTTAATTTATTGATTTTCAAATATAAATATTTTTTTTGTATAACGAGATTCCAATAATAAAATTACACAAAATCACAGTTTTTTTATATAAGTTTACCCTTCAAATTAAATCCTAATCACAAAATCCTCCGGATACTGTTCTTTTCTAAAAAACAAAAATCCGTAATGAAAAGTATCGATACTTTGTCTTA
>JALSTJ010000446.1 GCA_026983815.1 Flavobacteriales bacterium | reverse complement strand
ATTTACAACGGATGAAGGATTTGGAAATGTTTTTGGAAATCGAACTGGGAATTACCGGCGGTGAAGAAGACGGAGTGGATAATACCGATGTAGATAATGCTAAACTCTACACCCAGCCCGAAGAAGTCAATTATGCTTATGAAGAGCTTTCCAAAATCAGTCCGTATTTTACCATTGCCGCATCTTTTGGAAATGTCCACGGCGTGTATAAACCCGGAAATGTGGTTTTACGCCCCGAAATTTTGAAAAATTCACAAAATTTTATCGAAAACAAACACCGTCTGCACCCCAAACCGGTGTTTTTTGTTTTTCATGGCGGAAGCGGTTCCGAGTTAAAGGATATTCATAATGCAATTGATTACGGCGTTGTTAAAATGAATATCGATACGGATACTCAATATGCTTTTATGGAAGGCGTTCGAGATTATTTTGATAGATACAAGGATTATCTCAAAACACAGATAGGAAATCCAGAAGGAGACGATAAACCCAATAAAAAATACTACGATCCCAGAAAATGGTTGCGTGAAGGCGAATTGACTTTCAAAAAACGTTTATCTCAAGCTTTTGAAGATCTAAAAAATGTAAATACAATCACCGTAGAAAAATAATTTGTTATGTCTTGGTTCAAAAGAAAAATAAAAGGGATTGTTACCCCTACTTCCGAAAAAAAAGATTTACCCAAAGGTCTTTGGTATAAAACACCTTCGGGAAAAGTTATAGATAAAGACGAATTGATTGAAAATTTATATGTCAGCCCCGAAGACGGATATCACATGCGTATCGGAAGCGAAGAATATTTTCAAATCCTTTTTGACGATGGAAAATATGAAGAACTTTGGGCGGAAATGCGTTCCAAAGATCCTTTGAAATTTGAAGATACCAAAAAATATACCGACCGCTTAAAAGAAGCCATGAAAAAAACCAAACTAAATGATGCCGTTCGTGTAGGTTTGGGAAAATCCAAAGGAAAAGATTTGTTGGTAGCCGCTATGGATTTTACATTCATCGGAGGTTCAATGGGTTCGGTAGTGGGTGAAAAAATTGCTCGTGCAATGGATTATGCCGCTGAACATAAAATTCCCTTGGTAATGATTTCAAAATCCGGAGGAGCGCGAATGCAAGAAGCCGCTATATCTCTGATGCAATTGGTCAAAACATCTGCTGCCATTGCACGTATGGGAAAAGCAAAAGTTCCTTATATTTCTTTATTAACCGACCCTACTACCGGAGGAACAACCGCTTCTTTTGCAATGCTTGGCGATATCAATATTGCAGAACCCGGAGCATTAATCGGTTTTGCAGGTCCGCGTGTAATCAAAGATACCACCGGTAAAGATTTACCCGAAGGTTTTCAACGGTCGGAGTTTTTATTGGAAAAAGGATTTTTGGATTTCATTTCTCACCGTAAAGATTTAAAAGATAATATCAATTTATACATTGACTTGATTCTCAACCAACCTGTAAGAGATTTGGTCAAAAGAAATCATTAATAAAAAATAAAGCCCGGTTTTTGCCGGGCTTATTCATTAAAGTTTTATAATTTAATCAATCTTTCCGACCATTTTTTCAGGCACAACAAACTTGTCAAATTCTTCCTCGGTCAAAATACCTAATTTTTTAGCCGCTTCTTTTAAACTGGTTCCTTCTTTATGAGCGGTTTTGGCAATTTTAGCCGCTTTTTCATATCCGATATGGGGATTTAAAGCAGTTACCAACATCAACGAATTATGCAAAAGCTCATCGATACGTTTGTAATTGGGTTGGATGCCTTCTACCAAATTTTTAGTAAAGGAAACGGCAGCATCTCCCAATAAATCAGCGGATTGAAGAGCATTATAAATCATCATGGGTTTGAAAACATTAAGTTCAAAATGTCCTTGGGTTCCACCGACGCTTATGGCTACATCGTTACCCATAACTTGTGCGGCAACCATTGTGATGGCTTCCGCTTGTGTAGGATTGACTTTGCCCGGCATAATGGAACTTCCGGGTTCATTGGCAGGAATGATAATTTCTCCGATACCTGAACGCGGTCCCGATGCCAATAAACGGATATCGTTAGCAATTTTATTTACCGAAACCGCTATTTGTTTTAAAGCGCCATGAGTTTCAACAATTGCATCATGAGCTGCCAAAGCCTCAAATTTATTTTCTGCGGTTCTAAAAGGCAAGCCGGTCATTTCCGCAATATGTTTGGCGACCAATTCCGCATAACCTTCGGGAGTATTGATACCGGTTCCAACCGCTGTTCCACCCAATGCCAATTCGCTTAAATGATCCAATGTATTTTTTAAAGCTTTGATTCCATGTTCTAATTGTGATGCATAACCCGAAAACTCTTGTCCCAAAGTCAAAGGGGTAGCGTCCATCAAATGGGTTCGTCCGATTTTTACCACCTTCATAAATTCTTTGGATTTTCTATCGAGTGCATCGCGTAACATTTCCAAACCGGGAATGGTTTTTTCAACCAATTTTTTATACAATGCAATATGCATAGCGGTAGGAAAAGTATCGTTGGACGACTGCGATTTGTTTACATCATCATTGGGATGAATATATTTTTCGCCTGCTCCTAATTTATTTCCCATCAAAACATGTGCTCGATTGGAAACCACTTCATTAAAATTCATATTACTTTGCGTTCCCGAACCGGTTTGCCATATCACCAAAGGAAATTGATCATAGAGTTTGCCTTCCAACACTTCATCTGCCACTTGCGCAATCAAATCTCTTTTATCCTTGGGCAAAACACCCAATTCGTGATTAGTATAAGCCGCTGCTTTTTTCAAAATGGCAAAAGCATCGATAATTTCTCTCGGCATGGAAGCTGCCGGACCTATTTTAAAATTATTTCGTGAACGTTCGGTTTGAGCGCCCCAATATTTATCGGCAGGAACTTTCACTTCACCGATGGTATCGTGTTCTATTCTGTATTTCATAAGATTATATTTTAAAAATTCCATTCAAATTTAAGAAGATTGCAGTAGAAAAGAGCTATCAATTATCATATTTTATATAATCTTTTGATATAAAAAATAACTGTAATATTAAAATTTGTAAAATGTAACCTTTATTACAATATTTTTTATAATTTTATTTGAAATAAAAAAATTGTTAAATGAAAACAAAAGTTTTTTTAATTATAATTATTGTTTTGATAATTATATATTTTATTCCCGTTCAATCAAAAAATTTTTTCGATTTATATCATAAAAAGGATTCCGCCGCTCAAAGTTTGTCGGAATTTTACAAAAGACCTACCAAAACTCTAATGATCAATGGAAACGAATGGAAATATTATGTAGGCGGCAAGGGAAATAAAACCATTTTGTTTATTCACGGAATGGGAGGAGCTTATGATTTGTGGTGGCAACAAATCAAGGAATTTGAAAATGATTTTAAGGTTATTTCTTATACACTTCCGGAAAATGTTGATAATCTAAATGATGCTTTGGAAGGGATTAAAGCCATTCTAAAAAAAGAAAATGTTGATAAATTTTATGCCGTGGGAACATCAATGGGCGGCTATATTACTCAATATTTGGTAAAAAACATGCCGGATAGAGTGGAAAAAGCTGTTTTTGGCAATACTTTTCCACCAAATGACGAAATTAGAAAAGAAAATAAAGTAAAAGCCCAAATTATTCCCTATTTACCGGAAATGCTTATCGGATATTTTGGTAACAAGTCCTTGCAAAACAAAATCTTACCGGCAGCGCAAAACGATTCTTTGCTTGCCGCATTTCTGCCAACTTTACCTTTCTCAAAAAAACAGTTTATCAACCGATACCGGGTGGTAATAGATTTTTTTACGATCAATCCATCCGTATATCAAATCAAAAGAATTCCCAAACTGATTATGGAATCCGACAACGATCCATTGATCAGTCCGAATTTGCGTAAAGAACTCAAAGCATTATATCCCGATGCCCAGGTTTATACATTCCATAAAGCAGGACATTTTCCTTACATCAACAGAGCTGATGAGTATAATCGGGTGTTGAGAAAATTTCTTGAAAGCCCTAATCCATATCAACAAGTGGAAAAGACCTTGAACAATTATTTTGAAGCCAGAAAAAAAGGCAATTTGAATTTAATGAAAAAAGTTTTTTATGAACCATCACTTCTATTTACAACGGAGAACGATACAATCAAAACAATTGGTATCAACCAATATTTTCAAATGATAGATGGCAATAAGAATCCGAATCTAAAAACTCGGATTCTAAATGTTTCCATACAAAACAATATGGCTTTTGCAAAAACCTTGTTTGAATATCACGAAAATTCTTATCTTGATTTTCTAAATTTGATTAAAGCACAAAATAATTGGAAAATTGTCAATAAAAATTTTACCAAATTAAAATCTCAAAATGATTGATTTAATAAAAAAAGCCGCTAATAAAAAATTTATTTCCATTGGATTGACAATAATTTTGTTTATCAATTTGATTGTTTTTCCTTTATTTGCTAAATTTTCACCTACCGGAAGTCTCCATAACGGTTTTAAATATGGTGCGTTTGGCATTTTAAAGCACCAATTTTTCGGTTTTGCACTATGTTTATTTATTGCTATCATCTTGAATTTTAGCACTATCTGCCAAATGCACTATATTTTTTGTTGGCATTTCGTTATTTTTCCTCTAATGTTTTCATTAATTCAAAACACAATTTATCAATATTTCTCATATTTGGATTAAATGCAGATACATTTGATAAGATGACAATTCCATTTTTAATTTTTGTGTCAATTACCATAGAAGATGAATATCCACCAGTACCTCCACTATGCCAATACCAAAGATTTTTAGATTGTGATTTTAAAATATGCCAACCTAAACCAACATCCATATTTTCATTCACTTCAAATGTTTTCTTTCTTGTTAGTTTTAGTTCTTTATTTGAACAATCAAATTGAGCAATAGCAAATTTTGATAAATCCTCAACTGTCGATAATATTCCACCTGCACCAGCCAAAACTGAAAACTCCCAATTTGGAATTTCTTTTCCTTCATTATTTAAACCTTTAACTAAATTTCCTTTTACATTTTTAATGTCGGTTGTTGAATTTTGCATATTGTATTTGGAAAATATTTTATTTTGTAGCAGATTTTCATAAGTGCTTTTTTCAATTTCACTTAATGTATAACCAATTAATCCTACTCCTAAATTAGAATATTGATATGCCCCTTTATTTGACAATTCAAGGTATTTCGCTAGATATTCCTCTAAATTCTTTTCCTTATATTCTTTATAGGGATTTTCAGGGTTTGTTTTTGTTAAATCTAAATTTGAAGGTAAACGAGGAAGCCCAGAGGTGTGATTAGCCAAATTAATAAATGAAACTTTTGTGTTATTCTTAAAGGGAATTTTTAAATAATCATTGATATTATCATTAAGTTTAATTTTTTTATTTATAACAAAATTTGCAAGTAATGTGGATGTAAATACTTTCGAAATAGAACCTATTTCAAAAATACTTTTGCGATTTTCAATACTAAAAATAGTATCTTTACTTTTTTTCACTCCATAATAACCAACTTTTCCATCTTTAATTATGGCAATAGATATTTGAGTATTATTTGGAAAAGGTTTTATCTTATCAAATATTATTTCAGATTGATTTTTTGTTATTAAATTATTTTCAGATAAATTATTGGTTACATTTTCTTCAATATAAGGTTTAATTAATAATCCATTAATTTTAGAGTTTTTATCTATTGAAATATATAAAGTAAAAACAGTACGTTCAAAATCTGTTTTATAAGACGCATAACTACCATTTTCATATTTTAAAAATTCTATATTGGTTATGTTTCCAACTTCTGTTTTTAAGTTTGAAAAATATTCATTCGTTTTATCTTCTGGCAAAGTATTTTGCATTACATCTGCAAACATTGAAAATATTGCTTTGTAATCATTATTGTTATAATTTTTAACAAAGTTATTTGTAACAATTTTGTTTTCAGGTTCTTCCGTTTGTGCAAATGAGATATTAACGATTAATGTTAAGAAAATTAATAATATATTTTTCATTTATTGTTCTGTTTTTAGTTTTTTTTCTAATGAATGCCAACAAAATATTAGATTTACGTTTCGGATTTTCTTATGATGATGTTTTGAAATTGATGTCCGAATTGGGAGAAAACGGTCGAGGAATGTATGAAATTTCCACATTATTTATTGATAGCCCC
>JALSTJ010000445.1 GCA_026983815.1 Flavobacteriales bacterium | reverse complement strand
ATCATTCCGATAGCTATCGGAAGAGCTAATCGCCCTTTAATATCTTTATCTCAATTTAGCTAACCGGTGACCCTCCCGATTGTAATCGGGATGCTCTGAACCATTCCGATAGCTATCGGAAGAGCTAATCGCCCTTTAATATCTTTATCTCAATTTAGCTAATCGGTGACCCTCCCGATTTTAATCGGGATGCTCTGAATCATTCCGATAGCTATCGGAAGAGCTAATCGCCCTTTAATATCTTTATCTCAATTTAGCTAACCGGTGACCCTCCCGATTGTAATCGGGAGGGTCTGAACCATTCCAATAGCTATCGGAAGAGCTAATCTATTTCAATATTTCAAACAAACTGTTTGTTTTGCGTTTGCGAGTGCAAAGATATAACAAGTTTTTATTCTACCAAAAAAAATCTTTCATGATTTCATGCTTTGTGGAGATTTTTTTATCGTAAATTTGTTTAAATCTTTAAGTTTTAATAAGTATGTTTTGATTTTCAATTAATTAACAAATAAAAGAAATTTATTTTATAATCATTAAAATTTATATTACATTTGCAATTTAGAAACATTCTAAATAATTATGAAATTAATTCAGTTAGAACCAGGTCAGAGTGGAGTGGTGTTCCAATGTGAAAAAAATGAACTTCCATTAAAATTGATGGAAATGGGATGTATTGATGGAGAAATTATTACTTTTTTAAAACGTGCTCCTTTGGGTTCTCCTTATTATTATAAAATTGGAGATTCGCATATTGCTTTAAGTAAAGATCTGGCAAAGTTAATTGATGTTAAACCGCTGAATAATGGAAAGGAAAAAAATTAAATTAGCACTTGTAGGAAATCCAAATACCGGCAAAACCTCTCTTTTTAATAAATTAACCGGTTTGCATAAAAAAATCGGAAATTATCCCGGAATTACCGTTAATAGAATTTCGGGTTTTTTTAAATTGGAAAATGGAAATGAAGTAGAACTTATAGATTTGCCCGGAACTTATAGTTTACATCCTAATTCCAAGGATGAAGAAGTTGTGTTAAAAGAATTGGTTTCCAATCATGAAAAAATTGATGGTATTCTTGTTGTTGCCGATGTAAATAACCTCAAAAGAAATATGATTTTATTGACTGAAATTATGGATTTGGGGTATCCTGTAATGTTGGTTATCAATATGTGTGATGAAATGAAGAAAAAAGGTATTTCAATTGATATCGACAAATTAGAAAAACTTTTGAATATACCTGTTGTTTTGATTAGTGCAAAAAAAGCCAAAGCTGATGGTGCAAAAAAAGGAAAAGGCAAAATTTATCACTTAAAAAAACGAATTCCCGAAATATTTCAATCCAAACCTCAACAGTTTTTTAAAAATTATAACTTAACCCATTTGAATTTGGATTTTATCAAAGATAAATTTTCCGAAAAGGAACTTTATAAAAAATGGTTGTTTTTTACCGAACAAAACAAATTCAATAAAAATATTTTAGCGCTAAATCCCTTGTTATCGGAATTGCCGTTTGATAAAAAAAGTATTAAAAAATTGCTTCAAAAGGAAGTAATCAAAAGATACCAAGATATCAATCGTATTTTACAACAAACATATATGGTTGATAAATCCAGAGCTACCGGATTTACAGAAAGAATCGATAGGATTTTACTTCATAGATTTTGGGGGTTATTCATTTTTGCCGTCATAATGTTTACGGTTTTTCAATCGATATTTTCATTGGCATCCATTCCCATGGATTGGATTGATACGCAGTTTACAATATTAAATTCTTATTTAAAATCCGTATTACCTTCGGGACAAATTACCGGTTTACTTACCGACGGAATTCTTTCAGGAATTGCGGGAGTTTTAATTTTTGTTCCTCAAATAGTGATTTTATTCTTTTTTATTGCTTTATTGGAAGAAATGGGATATATGAGCCGGATAGTATTTTTAATGGACAAAATCATGCAACCTTTTGGTTTGAGTGGAAAAAGTGTAGTGCCTTTGCTTTCGGGAACTGCTTGTGCCGTTCCTGCCATCATGGGTGCAAGAACTATTGAAAATTCAAAAGAAAGACTGATTACAATTTTGACTACTCCGTTTATGACTTGTAGCGCACGTTTGCCTGTTTATACAATAATTATCGCATTAATCATTCCCGATATCAAACTTTTTGGAATTATCAATCTACAAGGATTGACGCTTTTCTTTTTATATTTTTTAGGTTTTGCCATGGCGTTGATTTCCGCTTTTTTATTGAGTAAAATTATTAAGAGTAATTATAAACGCTTTTTTATTTTGGAAATGCCGGAATATAAGCTGCCTATTCCAAAAAATATTTATATTACAGTTGTAGATAAGCTTAAAGCATTTGTTTTCGGTGCAGGGAAAATCATCGTTGCATTTTCCATTATTTTATGGTTTTTGGCTACACATGGTCCTAAGGAATTTCATCATCCGGAAAAGTATATGAAAAATTTTACCCAAACGCAAAAGGATATTACGGCTTATAAGTTGGAACATTCATATCTCGGGATGATGGGAAAAACCATTGAACCGGTAATTCGTCCTTTGGGATACGATTGGAAAATTGGGATTGGTCTGCTAACATCATTTGCAGCGCGTGAAGTTTTTGTAAGCACGCTTTCTACCATATACAGTGTAGGAGACCAAGATAATGATCAACTTTTGAAAGATAAAATGGCTAACGAAATCAATCATTTTACAGGGAAAAAGACTTTTACTTTTGCAGTAGGTATATCGTTATTGCTTTTTTATGCCTTTGCCATGCAATGTTTTAGCACTTTGGCAACTATAAAAAATGAAACCAAAACTTGGAAATGGCCTATTGTTGTATTTTTCTATATGACGGGTATCGCTTATATCAGTGCATTGATTGCTTATCAAATATTAAAATAATATGTGGGAAAATATCATCATATCAATATTAGTAATTTGGGCTGTATATCAAATCTATAAACATATTATTTATCCTCCAACCGAGAGCTGCACTCGATGTTTAAAGCATCAAAAAAAATCTAAGGATAAAATCTAATCATGATTTTGTCTTAGGTTTTATGGGCAAATGTTTCAAATCTATGTTTTGCAGTGCCTGAAAAATATTTTGAGAAGCTTTGGGATGTAATTGATGAAAATCGCTAATCAACTTTCCAAATTTTTCCCTCTGATTAAATTCGGCAAAGGGACAATCATAAGGCAATGCTTTGTAATTAATCAGTTGAACATATCTTTTCAATTCTGCATTTGATGTATAAATCAAGGGTCTTATTATGTCCAATTTTCCGTCAAACATATCGATTTTTACAGGAAAACTGCTTAATTCGCCATGATAAATCATGTTCATAAAAAGTGTTTCTATCATATCATCTCGATGATGTCCAAAGGCAACTTTTTTATATCTATTTTTAACAGCATATTCAAACAGTAATTTCCGTCTGTTCCAAGCACAATAAAAACAAGGTTGTTTGCCTTCTTGAATGATTGATGTATCATCTGTAATCAATTCAAATTCAATATTACGTTGGTTACAAAATTCTTGTAAATATTTTTCATCGGTATGGTAGGGGACATCGGTCAGTTGAATATGAACGGCTTTTAATTCAAAAGTTATTGGCAATGCTTTTTTCCGATTATTTAATATATCCAGTAGCGCCATAGAATCTTTACCACCGGAAATGGCAACAAGGATTTTATCATTGTTTTCAATCAATTGATAGTCTGCAATGGCTTTTCCGACTTTGCTCCTGATTTTTTCAAGAAAATGTTTATCGGGTTTGTTCACTTAAAGATTTTTTTCAAAAATATAAAAGAAAAAATCAATTGAAAACATGCGTCAAAAATTTAACAATAAAAAATCCACCGAAAATTAACCAAACATAAATACTCAATGCCAAATAAAAGGGTTTGAGCCCTACATTTTTGAATTTACTGAAATTGGTTTCCATTCCTAAGGCGGTCATTGCCATAGTTAATAAAAATGTATCCAAAGAAATTATATAATGAACTGATTTCAAAGGTAATAGGTCAAGCGAATTAAATCCTGCAACTAATATAAAAAACACGGCAAACCAAGGAATAGTTACTTGTATTTTTGACGATTTGGAGGATAGATTTGCTTTTTTTGACAACCATAATCCCAAAATAATCAAGAAAGGAGCAATCAAAAGTACACGAATCATTTTTACAATAATAGCGATATTGGCAACTTCCGGAGATATAGCATTTCCTGCACCCACAACGTGAGCCACTTCGTGAACAGTTCCACCGATATACATCCCCATTTCCTTTGGATTTAGGGGAATCCAACCGGCTTGATAAGCCAATGGATACAAAAACATCGACAAAGTTCCGAAAATCACAACCGTAGAAACCGCAATAACGCTTTTATATGCTTTGGCATTGATAACCGGTTCGGTGGCTAAAACCGCAGCTGCTCCACAGATAGAACTTCCGGCGCTTATGAGAATACTAGTGTTTTTGTCAAATCTAAAAATTTTTGTTCCTAAGAAATAACCAATAATAAAAGTAGAACTTAACATAAGGAGACTCATAAAGAACCCCGACCAACCTACATTTAAAATATTTTGAAAAGTTAAACGAAAACCATACAAAATAATCCCCCAACGCAAGATTTTTTTTGTAGTAAAAATTATTCCCGGCGTCCAACTTTCGGGAAGATTTTTTCTCAGAGTATTTGCATAAATTACACCAATGAGAATACCAATAATCAGAGGGGAAATAGCCAATTTTTTAAAAATCGGAAAGTTTGCAATGAACATTGCAGCCATTGAAAATAAAGCTACAAATAATATTCCGCTAAAAGTATTTCCCCTGTTTTCTTTACTAAAAGCCATATCTTTTTTTCTGCAAATAACCCCCAAAAACTTAGCTTCTGCAAATACAATTGATTGTTATGAATAACTAAAAGTTATAATGCTTGATAAAATTTATAAATAAATTATTGGTTTTAGATTGTAAATCGGGCAAGAAAATGATATTCAAATCTCTTTCTATTTGAAGTGAATCTATATCTAAAATAGCCAATTTTTTGTTTTGAAGTTCGGGCAGAATGCTATGAATGGATAGAAAAGCTCCATAAAGGGGATTTTGTAACAAAAAGTTTTTAATAGCTTCCGTACTGCCGATTTCCATATCGATTTTTAGGTCGGATAATTTAATTTGGTGTTGATTCAGATGAAACTTAATTACATCCAATGTTCCCGACCCCGATTCCCTAATCAGTAAAGGAATGTTTTGTATATCCCGAATATTGAGCCATTCTTTTTTTGCCAGTGGATTTTCAATATTAACCGTAAAAACGATTTCGTCTTTAAGCCAAAATTGGTGTTGGTATTCTTTTTTCTTTACGCGTCCTTCAATTAATCCCAAATCAATTTTTCCTTTGGATAATTCATTTTCTATTTTGCAAGTATTTCCATTGATTATTTGAATATGTAGATCGGGATAAAAATTTTTAAATTTAGCCAAAATTTCAGGTAAAATATATTGTGCAATGGTAGTACTGGCGCCAATTTTCAGTTTACCTTTGATTTGATTATTCACTGCATTTATTTCAAAATTCATTTCGTTGTTAAGTTGTTCAAACTTATAAACATATCGAAGCAATACCTTTCCTGATTCAGTCAATACAATGGTATTTCCTTTTCTATAAAACAATTTGGTATTCAGTATATTTTCCAAACTTGAAATATGCTTGCTGACTGCTGGTTGGCTGATATATAATTTTTCAGCGGCAGAGGTAAAACTCAATTGCTCGGCAACTTCTTTGAATACTTTTAATCGGAAAAACATTATAACAAAAAATTATAATGTAAAGATATAAAAAAAATTGAAGCGGAAATCAATTCCATTCGTCATCATCATAGTCATAAAATTCTCCAAACGGATTATCAAGATTATCATCAAAATAATCGTCTTGTGAAGGGTTATCAAAATTTATTTCCGGAGGATCTTCGGGTCTTATACCTTGTGCAAATACTACTTGTGGATACTCAATACCGGGTTCTTTTTCTTCTTTTTGATCCATCAGATGAATCAGAAAACGCCACATATTCAAAAAATCATATACATATAAAAGATTGGGATTTTCTTTGTTCAAAACATCTTTGATTAAAGTATTTCCCATAACATTATTGACAGGTTTGGTTTCATCAAAACTAAACAATGGGATTTCCATCCCTTGATTGAGTTCTTCGTCGGTTAGCT
>JALSTJ010000444.1 GCA_026983815.1 Flavobacteriales bacterium | reverse complement strand
CCGGAGAAAAACATTTGAACATCTGGAAATACCTACAGTAAAACAGCCAAAAAAGATTTTTGAACATGAAGGTTTTGCTGCCGGAATTCCACCCTATCTGCGCGGTCCCTATTCTACCATGTATGTAATGCGGCCTTGGACTATTCGTCAATATGCCGGTTTTTCCACTGCCGAAGAAAGTAATGCCTTTTATAAAAGAAACTTACGAGCCGGTCAAAAAGGACTTTCGGTTGCATTTGACTTGCCCACACACAGAGGTTATGATTCGGATCACCCGCGAGTAAAAGGAGATGTTGGAAAAGCAGGTGTTGCCATTGATACGGTAGAAGATATGAAAATTTTATTTGATGAAATTCCTTTAGACAAAATGTCTGTTTCCATGACTATGAATGGTGCGGTTTTACCAATTATGGCATTTTATATCGTTACTGCGGAAGAACAAGGAGTCGATCAAAAATTTCTTTCGGGAACTATACAAAATGATATTCTTAAAGAATTTATGGTGCGTAATACATATATTTATCCACCCAAACCCTCCATGAGGATTATTTCGGATATCTTTAAATATACTTCTCAATTCATGCCTAAATTCAATTCCATCAGTATCTCGGGATATCATATTCAAGAAGCAGGTGGAACGCCGGAAATCGAATTGGCTTATACTCTTGCAGATGGGTTGGAATATATTAGAACCGGACTGGCATCGGGATTAAAAATAGATGATTTTGCTCCTCGCTTATCCTTTTTTTGGGGAATTGGTATGAATCATTTTCAAGAAATAGCCAAAATGCGTGCTGCCAGAATGCTTTGGGCAAAAATTGTAAAATCTTTTATGCCTGAAAATGTAAAATCCATGGCTCTTAGAACACATTCACAAACCAGCGGTTGGTCGCTGACCGAACAAGATCCCTTTAATAACGTAGCAAGAACATTGATAGAAGCAGCTGCTGCAGCTTTTGGAGGAACACAATCTTTGCATACCAATGCCTTGGATGAAGCCATCGCTTTACCTACTGATTTTTCTGCAAGAATTGCACGAAATACGCAAATATTTTTACAAGAGGAAACAGGAATTACTCAAACTGTTGATCCTTGGGGTGGCTCTGGATATATTGAAAAATTAACCGAGGAAATCGCTGATAAAGCATGGAATTTAATACAAGAAGTTGAAGAGTTAGGCGGCATGACCAAAGCTATTGAAAGAGGTATTCCAAAGCTAAGAATTGAAGAAGCGGCTGCTATTAAACAAGCACGAATAGATTCAGGAAAAGATATCATTGTAGGAGTGAATAAATATCAATTAAAAGAAGAAGCCCCCATTCCTATTCTGGATATCGATAATGAGTTGGTAAGGAAAACCCAAATTGAAAAACTAAAAAAAATAAAAAAAGAAAGAAACCATAAAAAAGTCAAAGAAATTTTAACTAAATTGACCCAAGCAGCTAAAAATGAAAATGAGAATTTATTAGAAATAGCCGTTGAAGCAGCCCGAGAAAGAGCTACGCTTGGAGAAATCTCTGATGCGTTGGAAAAAATTTATGGTAGATACCAAGCAACTATTCAAACAATTACAGGTGTGTATGCAAGTGAACTAAATAACGACAAATCCTTTGAAAAAGCCAAAGAATTGGCAGACAAATTTGCGGAAATAGAAGGAAGAAGACCCCGTATTATGATAGCCAAAATGGGACAAGATGGTCATGACCGAGGAGCAAAGGTTGTAGCAACAGCTTATGCAGACATCGGTTTTGATGTGGATATCAGTCCCCTCTTTCAAACACCCGAAGAAGTTGCCAAACAAGCCATGGAAAATGATGTGCATATTTTGGGAATTTCTTCTTTGGCAGCTGGTCATAAAACCTTAATTCCCGAAGTTATTGAGGAATTGAAAAAACTGGACAGAGATGATATATTGGTAATTGCCGGTGGCGTAATCCCTAAACAAGATTATCAGTTTTTGTTTGATGCAGGAGTCATGGGAATTTATGGTCCGGGTACTAAAATTAGTGATGCCGCCATCGATATGTTAAAAATTTTATTAGATCAAATGGATTAATCTTTTTTCAGTAATTTTTCTAATAACTTTTTTGCCCGTAGCAATTTAACCTTTACATTGTTTAATGGTTCTCCTATGCGTTCAGCTATCTCCTTATAGGATAAATCATCAAAATATCTCAATTTAATAACTTCTTGGTAATTGGGTTTTAACTGATTAATTGCTCGTTTCAATTGCATGAGATTTTGTTCCAAGATCAAACGGTCATCTGCTGACATTCCTTTATCAGGCAAACGAAAAACTTCATTGTTTTCTTTGATAGAAACAAAATCCATTTTCTTTTTGCGTTGATTATCTATGTAAACTTGTTTGGAAATCATTAATAACCAATTTTTAAAATCATAATCGGGATTGAATTGTTTGAGGTTGGTAAAAGCTTTGGCAAAAGTTTGAATGGTAATATCTTCTGCATCATTTTGATTGTGAATGCGTGATTTTTGAAAACGAAAAACATCATTCCAATAAGCATTCAAAAGCTGTTTATATGCAGATTGATTACCATTAATTGCTGAATTGATTAGTTGATTGAGGTCTTCCAAAGTTTAGGTTTTTTGAATAAGTTATAAACATATATATATATTTGAAACAACATCAAAAATGGTTCCAAAAAAATGAGCCACCAAACAATCCCTTTTTCTTGAAGTTTTTTTGCTACATTAAAATTGATAATATACCAAAAAACAAATCTCAACAAAACCAGAAAAACAACGATTTTCCAATGATAGTTTCTTATAAGTAAAACAATAGCCGACAAATAAAATAACTGTAATGAAAAATGATATAAACCCAATAAAATTTTATGGATAAACTTATAATATCGAGCAGTTGAAATATGTCTTCTTTTTTGAAAGATCCACTCACCAAAATTTTCTTTAGGTATTGATTCCGTAAAAGAATTTGGATGAATACAAATATCCGTATTTTCATCAGTAGCGACTTCATTTACAAATAAATCATCATCACCGGATAATACATCCATATGATTATAAAAACCATTATTACCAAAAAATAAATCTTTAGTATATGCCAAATTTCTCCCAACGCCCATATAAGCTTTACCTATTAATGCATAAGAAAAATATTGCAATCCCGTTTGAAGTGTTTCATAGCGTATCAATTTATTGAGAAATCCCGGCTTGGTTTGGTATTTTCCATATCCCAAAATCAATTGCTTAGGTGTTTGCATTTTGGACATCATTTGGGAAATCCAATATTTTGAAACAGGTTTGCAATCGGCATCCGTAAATAATAAATTTGGATGAGTAGCTGCTTTTATACCAAGGGTTAAAGCATATTTTTTGTTTCCAACAAATCTTGGATTATTAGAAAAATCTACTCGAACTACTTTGGTATTTTTTGGATATTTTTGCTTGAAAGTATCCATTATATCCCATGTGCGATCAATTGAACGGTCATCAATCAATACCACTTCAAAATCAGGATAATCTTGTTGATAAATCTCAGGTAAAAATTGTTCCAGATTTTTTTCTTCGTTTTTGGCACAAATGATTACAGAAACAGGTTTAAAATCCGCAGGTTTTTTTGAAGAAGGGATATAAAAAACAAACTTTCGGAAAATCAGAAAATAATAAAGGAACTGGATAAAAATGCTTACGATAAAAATATAAAATAAAATATTCAAAAACATTATTTTTTACTTACTCAATTGTTCAAAAAACTTGGTCAAATCTCCTTTTTCTTTTTCCACGGCAATTTTTCTGTGTAATTCGTGGTCACAATTCCCTTCGTATTCTTCCCGCGTTCTTCCACAAAAAGAACAGGGTTTGTTGTCAGGATTAGTTTCAGGATTTAAACTGGCACAGGTTCCTTCTATTCTTCCATTTTTTTTGATAATGATTTTAATAGCAATTCCAACTACTCCCAATGATAGTATTAATAAGGTTAAAAATATCAACTTGACCATAATAAAATTTTGAATTACAAAAATACGTTTAATTTAAACAATAAAATAGAGAATTTATTTTTTTTTGTTATTGAGGATTACCCTCAAAGCTCCACCTCCATATTTTGCAAAAGAAGCATCATAAAATTCAAAACCTTTATTTTTCAATAGTGCTTGTAATTCCTTTTTAAGAACAGATCTCCCATGACCATGAATAAAAATTATCTCGGGATGGTGCAAAGGCTTCATCCGGTTGAGAACTCTTTGAACCTCCTCTAATTGAATTTGAAGTTTCTGTCCCGATGATAAATGCTTGTGTTTGGGTTGAATTTTTTCAATATGCAAATCAAATTCCGGTATTTTGAATGATTTTGTTTTTTTCAATTTTTTTTGAAATGATTCTTTGGGTTTAATTTTTTGATTGACAAGTGCATTTTCCAATAAATCGCCTATCAAAACCAAATTATTTTTCTCAAAAGAATATTCAAAACCTTCATCAGAAAGAATGGTGCAAAAATTTTTATGGATGCTGACTATTTTCCCCTTGATATCTTGGTCTTTATGAGCAACAAAATCACCAATTTTCATCAATTTAGAGATTTTTTATCTTTAATATTTTTAATCATTTCGTTCAAATCCGGAATATCTTTCTCCTTATAAACGATTTTTTCAGAATCTTCTTCTTCCCTATTTTTCGGGTTATCATAAGCCCAATTTTGGGTGGATTTCAGCAGACTAAACATTAAAATTACCAACAAAATCAGCATTAGCCAAATATTCTGGTCACTGTCGGGCAAAGTTTTTAAAAAGAAAAGTATTCCTCCCGAAATAAACATCAGGAGGAAATAGAAAAACTGAATTTTTCTCGGTTTTTTATAGGTTTTCTTGCTCATAGTCTGCAATTGATTTCTTAATCATATCCAAAGCTTCATGCATTTGTTCTTCATTAATTACCAATGGAGGAGCAAAACGGATAATATTTCCATGAGTTGGTTTTGCCAATACACCATTTTCCGCTAATTTCAAACAGATATTCCAAGCTGTATCACTATCTTCGGTATCGTTAATAATTACTGCATTTAACAAACCTTTTCCTCTAACTTTTTTTACAAATTTGGAAGTATCGACTATTTTTTGGATTTCTTGTCGAAAAATTTTTCCCATTTTATCTGCATTTTCTGCTAATTTTTCTTCTTTTACTACCGTCAAAGCTGCTATAGCTACATTAGCGGCTATTGGGTTTCCTCCAAAAGTAGAACCATGTTGTCCGGGTTTAATTGAAAGCATAATTTCATCATCGGCAAGAACCGCTGAAACCGGATAAACTCCTCCGGAAAGTGCTTTGCCAAGAATTAGTATATCCGGACGAACGTTTTCATGATGAACAGCTAAAAGCTTCCCTGTTCTGGCAATTCCTGTTTGCACCTCATCTGCGATAAATAAACATCCGTATTTTTCACAAATTTCTTTGGCTCCTTTCAGATATCCTTCATCAGGAACCATAACTCCTGCTTCACCTTGAATGGGTTCTACTAAAAAACCAATGGTGTTGGGATTGGACTTTATGGCTTCTTCCAGTGCTTGCAAATCATTGTAAGGGATCTTGGTAAATCCCGGGGTATAAGGTCCAAAATGATCTCTAGCTTCCGGATCATTTGAAAAAGAAATAATTGTTGTAGTTCTTCCGTGAAAATTTCCTTTGGCTACAATAATATTTGCTTGATTCTCGGGAATTCCTTTTTTCTCATAAGCCCACTTTCTTGCCAATTTAATGGCGGTTTCAACTGCTTCGGCACCCGTATTCATGGGTAATAGTTTGTTGTAACCAAAATATTCGGTTGCAAATTTTTCATATGCACCCAATTTATCATTGTAAAATGCACGGGAAGTCAACGCCAATCGATCGGCTTGTTCTTTTAAGGCATTTACAATTTTGGGATGACTATGACCCTGATTAACAGCCGAATATGCAGAAAGAAAGTCATAATATCGCTTACCATCAACATCCCATACATAAACTCCTTTACCTTTGGTCAAAACAACCGGCAATGGATGATAATTATGTGCGCCGTATTTATCCTCTAATGCAATAGCTTCTTGCTTACTTATTCTTGATTGTATTTGTGTATTCATTTTTTTGGATTATAAATTTAATGCTAACAAAAATAACAATTTTGCAAAAAAATATATGATATTTAAGTTTTTTTTAAGAAATTATTTCTTCTTACGCAATTCAATCATCAATAAGCCAAAAACTGAAAGAATTGCCGTAAAGAT
>JALSTJ010000443.1 GCA_026983815.1 Flavobacteriales bacterium | reverse complement strand
CTCGGACAAAATTATAGTTAAATAAATATAATAATTTTATGTATATTTGTAAAAACAAAAATGTTCATTGAAAAAACAACAGCTTCCAAGGACAAGAAAAAGATGATGAAATAAAAGGCATTGGAAATTCTGAAAATTCTTTTATCAATACTTTTCTAAAAGAAAAAATTATTTAAACCTCACCTCAAAAGAACTTTTCTCTGGATGTTTTTCCATTTCATCCAAAGGTATTTCAATAACCAGGGTTTTACCTTCGTCTGCAAATTTATATTCTCCATCAAATTTTACTTCTTTGATTTTTTTGGGAAAATGATAAACCAACCGGTAAGTTATCATTTTAAAGAACTTTTCTGCTTCTTGTTTTTGTTGAGTAGTTGTGCTGTCGGTTGCTTTATTTTTTTTACCTGTAACAATTCTCTTAAAATAACGACGGGTCATTTTATATTTGACTTGATTACCGGAATTCATACCGAAAAGCATATCCGATTTAACCCGATCTTGTGTCATATGGGCTTTTTTATCTATTTTTTCAACGACTGCCAAATCCTTAAAAAAATTCTCCAAATCGGATAATTTTTTAAATGGATAATTGAATTTAAGAAACATAACTCCCGCTTCCTCATTGACTTTCAGATGCATAGTCAATTCTTTCAGTTTTTCCAAACTATGTTTTTCTTCCGGACTTAATTGAATGCTGTCCTTATGCATCTCATAACTTTTATATAAAGAAATAATAGTATCGGTATTTTTTTTCTTTTTACCGGCTTGTAAACTATCATTCTTCTTCTCATCTTTCATCATACCCATCATCGGGCTCATATCTATCCCTATATTATAAATACCGCTACCGTTTTTATTCAAAGTAACTTCTTCCGTAACTTGACAGGAAGTTATCAAAACGCTAATTAAAATCAAATAAATCAGTTGTTTCATTTCAGTTGTTTTTATAAAATTAAATTGCCTGTAAATTATATTTCAAATATTAAGCCAAAAAGCTACCAAATTAATTTACAGGCAATTAAAAAATTAATTATTTAAAATCCTCGTCTGTAACCGTATTGAATTTTACATCTTTTAGTTTCAATTCGATTTTTTGCGGTCCAAAACTTTGCACTATTTTTCCGGGCATTTTTATTCCGTTTTTATCCGCATAATCTTTATACTCAACTACTTGTGTAATAGAATTTCCATTCATCGTTTTCGTTTTGATTTGTTTGGTCAAAAATCCGGTTTTCGCATCAAAATAGTAAACCGTATCTCCATCTTCCAACACATAATAATCTTTTCCGTCAATAGTTTCCATTCCTTTGAGTTTTGCGGATTTATACAAACCGAACAAAGCAAAGGGCTCTGTTTTTTCTTTATAATCTTTAATCATTTCGGCAGGGAAATCTCGTTTTTGTCCTTGCACTTCCATATATCCTTTTTCTCCGTCAAAAACTATTTTTTGCATAGTCATCCCCATAGCTTGGGTTTCCATTACTTCTTTATTAGGCGCTTTGGCTTTTTTAATAATTTGCAATACCGTTCCTTGAACATTTCCTTCATAAACCGCTTCAATAGATTGAATTTGCTTAACCTTCTCTTTCCCTCCGATAGCCGCAAAATAATGGTCTAAAACGTGCTGCGGTTTCAAGTCCGCCGGCAAAGTTTTGGTTACCGGTGCTTGTGCAGGCTTTCCATACTTATCGTAAAATTTGACATTAAATCCGTTTTTCTTCAATCCCGGAACAATATCCGACGCTTTTCCTGCAAGAATAATCCTTGCCTTATCGGGATGCAAATATTTTTGAGCAACCGTTTGAATATCGTCCACCGTTACCGCATCTACTTTTTGCAAAAAGGTTTCATAAAAATCTTCGGGCAGATTGTTTACATATATATTATAAGCTTGTCTGGCAATGGTTTGAGGATTTTCCATTTGCAAAACAAAATTTCCCATAAATTTTTCCTTGGTATTATGCAACAGCGTATCCGATACTTTCTCATTTCTGATTTTGTTCAATTGCTCCATTGTAACCACCGTAGCACTATCCGCTACCGAATTTCTTACACTTGTGCTTGCAGTAAACAAATCACCGTATTTATCGGTGCCGAATCGGCTACGCGCCCCGTAAGTCCAACCGTGCTTTTCACGCAAAGTCATATTCAAATAACTATTGAAATCGCCACCTAAAATAGAATTCATCAACAATACTTTTTGATAATCGGGATTTGCCATTTGAATATCCGAACGATGCACCACTTTTAACTCGGCTTGTGCAGCTTCGGGCATATTGACAAAATCAACTTCCGTAAGCATAGGATTATTGATGCGTGGCAAAGCTCTGCCGCGTGTTTGATGAGCCGGTTTCCAAGATTTGAAATTCTTATCGACCATCTTTTTAACCTCGTCCGATTTTACATCTCCTACAATGATTAAATAAGCGTGATTGGGAATATAAACCTTTTCGTAATAATCCGTAACATCCGGCAATTGAACGTTTTTAGCCGTTTCAATACTTGTAAATTCTCCATAGGGATGTTTGCCGTAAGCCAATTTTTTCATCACACGTCTGGCAGCTGCCGGCGTGCTTTTCTCATCCATTTTTAGCCCCTCAATCAGTTCTTTTTTCTTTTTCTCAAACTCTTCTTTGGTAAATTTGGGATGCAAAGCTTGATCAACGGTCAAATCCAAAACTTTTGGAAAATATTTACTCAAAGCATTGATATAAAATCCGCCATCGTGTATATTGACACGCGCACCGTAATAATCTATTTTTTCATTAAAATCATCTTTGGAAACATTTTCAGAGCCCGAACCCAATAAAGCGGCAAGCAAATCATCACTTCCTTTCTTATCATACAAATTAAAAGGTTGATTGTCCATACGCAAACTTGCGGTTACTCTTGGCAATTTGTGATTTTCCACCAAAATTACACGCAATCCGTTATCCAAAACAAATGTTTGCGGTTTTTGAAAATGTATTTTGGGAGCAGGTCCCGGCTCCGGCATTTGATTGATATCCGTTGTTTTCATAACTTGTGCTGTTGTTTCTTTTTGTCCGCCGCAAGAAAATAATAAGGCAGCCGAAAAAATACTCAAAATGTATATTAAATTTTTCATGATTTCCCGTTTTATTAATTATTTAAATTTTTATCTTCCTTTTTAGGCAAATATTTCAAAATAACTCTATGATTTTTATCCAAATACTTACGAGCTACATCCCGGATTTCTTCTCGTGTGATACTTTTATAAATATCCAATTCCTTATTGATTAAATCCGTATCCCCGTATAAAACGTGATACATCGCCAAATTATGAGCAATTCCTTGCATACTCGTATTGGAATTTACAAAATCGTTTTCTTTCTTGTTCAAAAGTTTTTGATAATCTTTCTCGGAAATCAAATCCGTTTGTATTTTTTCAATTTCCTCGTCAATCTCCTTATTCAAATCATCCAATTGATCTTCTCCACCCATTGGAATACCGAAAATCACATAAGTTCCGTAATCCTCCTGACTGATATTAAAGGCTCCCACCATTAAAGCTTTCTTTTCCTCATCCACTAATTTTTTATAGAGTTTTGAGCTTTTTCCATCGCTCAAATAAGTAGAAATCAAATCCAATACATAAGCATCTCTATCCTTCATCGAAGGGGTTAGATAAGCTTGCATAATAGCCGGTTTTTGAATATTTTTATCATAAAAAACCGCATGTTTTTCGCCCTGAATAGGCAATTCTTCAATTTTATTTCGGACAATATCTTTTCCACGTGGAATACTACCGAAATATTTATTAATGGCATTTTTCACCTTTTTCTTATCTATATCCCCGGCAACAACCAATGTTGCGTTATTAGGAATATAAAATTTATGATAAAAATCGATAAACTCATCCAAAGTCGCCGCATCCAAATGCTCCATTTTTCCAATAGTGGTATGCTTATACGGATGTTTGGTAAAAACATTTTCTTTGATAGCTTCCAAAAAATGTCCGTAAGGTTGATTATCCACCCGCAAACGTTTCTCTTCCTTAACCACTTCGTTTTGCGTATCCACACCTATTTGATTGATAACCGCATGGCGCATCCGTTCGGCTTCCATCCAAAGTCCCAAATCCACATTATTTGAAGGAAAAACCTCATAATAATAAGTTCTATCGTCCGTAGTATTGGCATTGTTTTGTCCCCCGTGCGAACTCACGATTTTAAACCATTCGCCACGTTTGATATTTTTCGTTCCTTCAAACAAAAGATGTTCAAAAAAATGAGCAAAACCGGTTCGGGTCGAATCCTCATCTTTTGCTCCCACATGATACATCACGCCTACACTCACCACCGGAGCCGTATGATCTTCATGCAAAATCACGTGCAAACCATTCGGTAAATCATACTCTTCATAATCAATTTTCTGTGCCATAATTGAATTTGTTAAACTTAATAAACCAAATAATAAAAATAACTTTATAGATTTCATAATTTAAAATTGTTTTTTATGGACGTTAAAAATACATTTTTGTTTTGGAATAAAAAAATTTATTTAGGATGAAATTGATTTTAAATAGGAGTTTAATCCTAAAAAACTAAGTATAATATATGATTTTTATCCGTATATTTGCAAAAATAAAATTGTATTGAATTATGTTTGATAATTTAACATCAAAATTAGATAAAGCCCTACACGTTTTAAAAGGACATGGACGGATTACCGAAGTCAATGTTGCCGAAACTTTGAAAGAAGTGAGAAGGGCACTTTTGGACGCCGATGTCAATTATAAAATTGCAAAAGATTTTACCAAAAGAGTAAAAGAGAAAGCCTTGGGTCAAAACGTATTGACCACTTTACAACCCGGACAATTATTGGTAAAAATCGTTAAAGACGAATTGACCGAATTAATGGGAGGAGAAACAGCAGGTGTCAATCTCTCGGGTAATCCCACGGTTATTTTGATGTCGGGTTTGCAAGGTTCGGGTAAAACCACTTTTTCGGGAAAATTAGCCAATTGGTTGAAAACCAAAAAAACCAAACAACCTTTATTGGTAGCAGCTGATGTTTATCGTCCGGCGGCAATTGACCAGTTGAAAGTTGTAGGCGAACAAATCGGTGTGGAAGTTTATACCGAACCCGAAAATAAAAATCCGGTTGAAATTGCCAAAAACGCCATTGAATACGCCAAGAAAAATGGTAAGAATGTTGTAATTATAGATACCGCAGGACGTTTGGCGGTGGATGAAGAAATGATGAACGAAATTTCGGCAATTCACCAAGCGGTTCATCCACAGGAAACCTTGTTTGTAGTGGATGCTATGACCGGTCAAGATGCTGTAAATACCGCTAAAGCCTTCAATGATCGTTTGGATTTTGAAGGAGTGGTTTTGACCAAATTGGACGGAGATGCCCGTGGTGGAGCGGCGCTTTCCATTAAATCGGTGGTCAATAAGCCGATTAAATTTATAGGAACCGGCGAAAAAATGACCGATATCGATGTTTTCCACCCCGACCGTATGGCGGACAGAATTTTGGGAATGGGTGATGTGGTATCGTTGGTAGAACGGGCGCAAGAACAATTTGACGAAGAAGAAGCTCGTAAATTGCAGAAGAAAATTGCTAAAAATCAATTCGGTTTTGATGATTTCTTGAAACAGATTCAGCAAATCAAAAAAATGGGAAATATCAAAGATTTGATGGGGATGATACCCGGAATGAGCAAAGCTATGAAAGGTGTGGATATAGATGATGATGCATTCAAAGGTATTGAAGCCATTATTTATTCAATGACACCCGAAGAAAGAAGAAATCCTGCGATTATAAACGGAAGTAGAAAAAAACGAATTGCCCGAGGTTCGGGAACTAATGTACAGGAAGTCAATCAATTATTAAAACAATTCAATCAAATGTCCAAAATGATGAAGATGATGCAAGGAGGAAAAGGAAAAGCTATGATGAATATGTTCAAAGGTATGAGATAATTTATTAGACTAGAATTAATTTAATAAACTTAACGATTGGTAATATACCTGATTTAATTAATGATTATCATAGACGGAAAACATACAGCCGAAGAAATTTATTCGGAATTACGTAAAGAAACCGAAAAAATAGTTTCATCGGGAAAACGTCCACCATCTTTGGCTGCTATTTTGGTTGGTAATGATCCGGCGAGCATCCATTATGTTAGGAGTAAAGAAAAAATTGCAAAAAAAATCGGATTTTCATCACAGACCATTCACTTTCCCATATCAATTACACAAGAGGAATTGTTGCAAGAAATAAAAAAACTAAACAATAACCCTG
>JALSTJ010000442.1 GCA_026983815.1 Flavobacteriales bacterium | reverse complement strand
ACGATTAAGTATAAAACCCGTAAAATGATGCTCAAAATGTCCCACGGCATAAGTATCGGTAACAAAATCGTAATAATTGAGTAAAGTAAAAGTGTTGGGTTTAAGTAGTAATATTTGATTGGCAGGAATGGGATTGAGCAAAGCCAAAGGAACTTTACCGAAAGTTTTTCCTGCTTCAATCGTTAGGTCCGTTTTTCCTATTTTTCCCAACAAAACCCGTTGCATATAACGAAATTGAAGTTTATCATAATCAAAATTACCGCCAAGTTCTCTTGTTCCTTTGTAATAATTTAGGATAAAAGACGGATATGGATTTTTACCGTATCGTTGCTCAACGCCATAACCGTAAACATCACGTCCGGGAGTATAAGCCAAATAAAAATTGGAACCGACATCCAAAACCCATTTTTTTATTTGGTTGTGCCTATCCAGATAATCCATAGTAAAAAACCTTCTTTCTGCCGGCTCAATATATTTATAAGCAGGAATGATGCCCGCATGAAAATTTTTGGCTATACGATAATCCAATTTAAAACTATATTTTTTTATATGTGAAAGAAATACGTTTTTCCCTCGCGATAATACAAAATTAGCTCCGAAATTTTCCGTGTACATAATTTGACTGACATCCATCAACGAACGGGCTTGTTGCACATAATCGTCCATAAGAGTTGTCCCGATTTCTATACGGGGTTGATAAGACAATAGATATTTCAACTGCAATCCGTATTTAAAAGTTTCATCGTCTGTTCCGTATGCCACGTGCCCAATCAAACGAAAACGATCGTCGTTGGATTTGAAAGTGCGAATACCGGCTGAGAGTCGCAAACCTTCCACTCCATTCTTCCCTACAGCTTTGAAAATAGGACCAAATTGTAAATTCTTGGCTATATCAAAATAACCTGTTGTAATGATATTGACCCATTTGGTAATGCTTTGAATTCTTTTTTTGTTTTTGACTTCGTCAATCAAATGATAAACTTTTTCGGATTGCGTCAAGTGATTGTATTTTTTCCAATAGACGCTATCTTTGGCAAATTGATGGGGGCGTATTTTCTCAATCTTTTGGTCGTAAAAATCATCAGGATGTTTTTGTGTAAAATCATAATCGGAATAAAAATAACTTTTTTTGATATTGATACCTTTGTTTTTATCATTTTTATCCAGTAGCGTAAAATCTCCTTCAAAAACATCCGATTTGGGCAAATAAATACTATCATTGACTATGGTATATGCTTTGGAAATGGAAACGCCTCGAACAAAATTGACATTGGCATCTTTTTTTAGTTCCATATTAATCTTGGTTACGGCAAAATTTTTATCCGAAACCAAAAAATTTCCTTCAAAAGCTAAATCTTCTTTACGGCGCGGAAAGAAATAAATATTATAAAATTTCTTATTGTTTTTCACAATACTGTCATAGAGTAAATAATCATAAGTATCAAAACCGGTGGAAGAAATCGGACTGACAAAAGGTTTGTTGAACAAATTGAAGGTGTTTTTATAGATATCTACTTCGTCAAATTTATTGGACATCCGGTCAAAAACAAAACCTTGTTGATAAAAACCTTTGGTGTTTTCGGCTTCTATTTTTTCCAAATATTTTTTTCGTCGATTATCCCCATAAATTTGATACACGATTTCCTTGATATAAATGGGTATATAATAATTAAAACCTTCGTTGTCAAAAGGCAATTTTTTTATAATTTTGGAATAATCCTTTTTAAAGATTTTTTTTAAAAAAAGCGTATCTATTCTATTGAGCCCGATTTCGGTGGTTTCATATTTTTTATACTGATATCTATCGACTTTTTTCAGCCCGTTGGTTTTGCGGCGTTTCCAAATTTCTTTCAAAATACGATAAGCCGGATTTTCTTTTTTCTTCAATCTTTTCTTAGGTCGCTTGACAATGACTACTTCATCCAATACATTTTTTTGCTGTTTGAGTATGACTTTTAGAAATGTTTTTTTGGGATTGATTTTAATTGTTCTGGATTCGTAACCTACCAACGAAAAAATAAGCTTTCCTCTCCTACGATGAACATTGAGTTTGAACTCACCATTTATATCCGAAGTGGTGCCTTTTTTTTCAGGTTTAAAATAGATATTGACAAAAGGCAAAGGTTCTTTATTTTCGTCCATCACCATCCCCGTAAAAATTATTCTTACGGGTTTTTCTTTCTTTCTCTTTTTTTGAGCGCAAATAAATGAGACTTGAAAAAACAAAAAAAATATTAAAAAAAATTTGTATTTTATCATCAAAATTTTGATTTTAAAAAATACAAATTTATAAAAACAAATATTATAATTAACATTTAAAATCAATTATTTTTTTCCGTCATCAATATTTAATAAAAATTATTGAATACATAAAATAACATGAGTTGGATACCAAAAAATATGTTTTATGGCAGATTGTTTGTTTTAAACATCAATAATTTGAAAATAAACAGGCGGTTTTATCAAATAAAAATATACTTTAATCAAAGGAAACTTATCTTTCAAATGATAAATATCTTTATTTGCCATGTGTTTATTATCTTGCAATAAATTTTTAGAATCCGTGTATATAAAATTTAAGAAAATATTTTTTTTGATTTCCATACTTTTCATCTTGCCTGTATTTTCACAAGGATATAAGCATTTTAGTATCGAAAACGGACTTCCGAGCAACAGGATATATAAAATCATACAAGACAAAAAAGGTTTTATTTGGATTGGAACAGATAAAGGTGTATCCAAATTCAATGGAAAAACTTTTAGCAATTTCACTACCCATGAAGGTCTGCCTTCCAATGATATTTGGGAAATTATGCTTACGGATTCAACCAAAATCTGGTATTTTACACGGGCAAATGCATTAGGGTATATAAAAAACGACAGTATCTATAAATTTTTCGGACAAATCAAAGAGGGCTTTTATCCGCATATATCTACCAACAGACAAGAAGCGTTTTTTGAAAGCTATGGAAATACATTTGTTTTTCGGGACAATCAATGGGAAAAAATTTTTCATTCCAATAAAAAATTACGAGATTCCATACAACAAGCCATATATGTCAAACATCCCGAAATTAAATTGGTTATTGTATCCAAAAGCAACTATGTTCATTTGATAAATCAAAAGGACAGTCTGATAAAAACCATAGACATTCCGGCATTGGAACACAAAAAGCTCAAACAAATAAATGATAGTTTGGTGGTAATCCAAAGGATTAAAAAACTTTTTTTTCTCAACTTAAACGACCTGAAATTACATGAAGTTGAAGAATACCGTTCGATGAATCAATCCAATTTTTACAGATTTTATGCAACCGAACATGAAATTCAAATTTCCACACAAGGATTTTATGCCGAACTCGGAAAAGATTATCATTTTAAAAACATCAAAATATTTCCCGAAAAACTCAACTCCAATAATGTATTTAAAGATGCCAGGGGAAACTATTGGCTCAGTAGTTACAACAAAGGAATCTATTTATTTCCAAAAAATCTGTTTGCCACCCGATATCATTTGATGAATAAAAAAATACGTTTTTTGAAGAAAACCTCCCAAGGAGATATTTTGGCAGGCGTCCTGGATAAAGGAATTTATATTTTCGATAAAAATCAAGAAAAATTTAAGATGTTGTATCCAAAGAAAGAATACATCTACGATATTTTTTATGTCAATCCCGACAATTTCGTAATCTTTGGCAAAGATACAACCTTGGTAAAAAAACAAGGAAAAATCACTCCGTTTTATTTTGCAGGCAGAAAAGCCGTTATCCATAACAAGTATTATTACACCACAACCACCGCAGGATTATATAAATTTGATTCGAACTTGAATTTTGTCAAAGAGATCCCAATCAGAGATCCTAATGTTTTAACCATTTATAAAAACAAACTTTTAGCCGGCGGAATAAACGGATTATATGAAATCCGAAATGACTCGGTGATTCCATTGAATTTCAATAAAAACTATCAAAATATTTCCATTACATCCATCAAGCCCTATCAAGACAAATTGTTGATAGGCACCGACGGTTCCGGACTATTTATATGGGATGGAAAAAATCAAATCAAGTTTGTTTCCAATACAGATGGCTTAATCATACAGGATATATTGGTTCAAGAAAAAAATGTATGGCTTGCCACACAAAACGGCGTATTGGGCTATCGGTTTACTGATCAAGGATTGAAATTTATTCAAACCATACGAAAATTTGACGGTTTACCTTCGGATCAAGTCATCAATATCGTTTTAAATGGAAACAGAATGATTGCGGCTTCTTATAATGGCATCTCATCATTTGATATCTATCAAAAACCCAGTTTACCTCTTCAAAATCTGTATTTTAAAGAAAAAAAATATGGCAATCAAATTATTAATAAAAATAATCATGAATTTAAATTCGGAAAAAATAAAAATCTAAAAATCAAATTTGCCACTATTGATTTTTCAGGACAAGAGCATAATAATTATTTCTACAAACTTGAACCTATACAAAATTATTGGGTTAAAACCCAAGCACGAGATATCGATTTTAATAACCTACCCCCCGATGATTATGTATTTAAAATCAAAGTCAGCAATCCTTACGGGCAAATTTTTACCAATCATTTCAACTTTAAGATAATTCCTCTTTGGTGGCAAACCGGCTGGGCAAAAACGCTATTTGCCTTACTTCTTATTTTTGGTATCAGTTTTATCATTATCGCTTATCGTAAAAAAGAGCTAAACAAACAAAGAAAAAAACTTCTGGCGCAGAAAGAACGTGTGGAATTTGAACTATATGCTTTACGTAGTCAGATGAATCCACATTTTGTATTCAATTCGCTCAATGCCATTCAATATTATATCAATGATGGAAATTATGACAAATCCGAAACTTATCTGGTAAAATTTTCCAGATTAATCCGAATGATTTTTGATTTTTCAAGATACAAAACCGTGCAACTCAGTCAAGAAATCAAATTATTAAAATCCTATTTGGAAATTGAAAAAATGCGTTTTGGAAAAGATTTTAATTTTTGTATCGAAATAGATAATGATCTACAAACCGAAAACAGAGAAATTCCCACCATGCTTTTGCAACCTATTGTGGAAAACGCCGTAAATCACGGAATTTTTCATAAACAAGGAAATGGGACCATTTGTTTACAATTCAAAAAAATTAATTCCAAAACCTTTGAAGTAATTATCAGTGATAATGGCGTAGGAGTTGAAAAATCCAAAGAGATTCAGAAAAATTCGCTAAAAAAACATCAATCCCGTTCAACGCAAATCCTAAAAAAACGTATTGAATTACTCAATATGTCAGGAAAATGGAAAATATCCTATAAATTGGACGATTTAACCCAAACCGAACATGAATATAATACACGTGTAACCCTAAAAATTACCAAACTATGATACGATATATAATCATTGACGATGAAAAAAAAGCATTGGTCAATTTGGAAAAAAAAGTAAAAAAATTGTATCCTGAAATGGAACATCTCGGAAGTTTTTCCAATCCCGTAAAGGCACTTAAATTTATCAATGAAAATGAAATCGATTTGGTATTCTTGGATATCGAAATGCCTAATCTAAGCGGTTTTGACCTTTTATCCAAAACCGATAAGCCCGATTTTGAAATTATTTTTGTTACGGCATATAATCAATATGCCATTGATGCCATCAAATATGCTGCCATTGGATATATCGTAAAACCCATTGATATAGATGAACTGAAAAACGCAATTGAAAAAGCCAAAGAGAATATCAAAAATAAAATTGCTCAAATCAACAACAAAAAACTTCTGGAATTATTAACCCAACAAAACAATATGATTTCCATTCCGACCCAAAACGGATATGCTTTTGTAAAAATTGACAATATCGTTCGTTTGGAAGGAATTGACGGATATACCAAAATCAGATGCAATAACAATAAAGAATTTTTTAGCTCATACAGTTTGGGAAAATTCTTTGAAATGGTTCAAAATCACCCTCTATTTTTTCAAACCCATCGTTCGCATATTGTCAATTTAAAATATGTAACCGGATTACTGAATGAAGGGTATATTGAACTTGATGACCAAACCACAGTGCCCTTATCGAGAACCAGAAAAAAACAATTTCTGGAAATGATGAGCGGAAAAACCAACTGATTTACGTTTACAAAATATCTCAAACCGATTTGATTAATTTTTTATTTCAAGTTTCTAAAACTTTTTATTCAATAGCTATACAAAAATTTTAAGAAATTTTGAATTTATTGTGTGAAGGGTAAAAAAAGCGTCGGCGTCGGCGACGCTGGATTATTATTGAATTTTTAAGAT
>JALSTJ010000441.1 GCA_026983815.1 Flavobacteriales bacterium | reverse complement strand
CTTTTTGCCTTGTCCCTGTCCTTGCATAGACATAGAATTTTTCATATTGTCAAGGGCATTTGAAAGCATATCCGCCAAAGTATTTGCCCCTGTTAAAACATATTGTGCGTGTTGCATACTGAAATAAGAATGCGTTTCGGAAAGACTTTCAAGGGTTTTATTCAGCTCACTTTCAATATTATAGGAAGCATCGAGAATGAGCTGTGAAATTTTGGGATTACGCAGTGCCAAAGTGTATAACGAGTCGCTGATGTGCTTAAAATATTTGCGTTGCCTGTTTTGTTGAAGCAGATGTATCGAAAGATTGTTTTTGTCATCTAAACCTTGATAGTTTTTCAATAGTTTTTCTTGGGTAAATGAGAAGTTTAGTAAACTTTTCAGTAGCGCTTGCAAGGTTTTTATATCCTCTTCTTGTTGCTCTCCTCCTCCACCGGACATCATCATTTGCATCGATTTGCTTAATTGTTTCATCTTATTAGCGGCTTTCTTTTGCGATTTGTTAGCCGAATTGGCATCTTGTTGTTGCAGTTGATTTGAAGCCTTTTGCATATCTTGTTTTATTTCCTCCATATCCGTAGCGGCATCGGGCATTTTCATTGGTCGTTTGAGTTTTTTATTGGCTTTTTGCAAAGAATCGGCGGTTTTTTGCATTTTTGAAAGCTGTTTGTTAAGGCTGTCTTGCTGTTTTTTGGTGTCGGAATTTTGTTTTGATAAGCTGTCCTGTTTCTTTGCCAATTTGTTTAATTTATCCGCCATTTGAGCCATTTTTTGTTGCATATAATATTTTTTTGTCAACTCCAAAATACGCTCCAATGATTTTTCTTGATGTTCGGAATAGTTTTGCAAATCTTTTAGTTTTTTGACCAAATCTTCTTTCTTTAATTTGTCCATCATCTTTTTTAATTCGTCCAAAAGTTTCTTTTTCTTATCTAACTTTTTCAACTCTTCCAAACGTTTTTTTAATTCTTCTTTTGTCAAATTTTTCTTATCATCGGGCAATTTATTCAATAAATTCTTGAATTTTTTTAATGAATTTTTAAAAAATTGTTCTTCTTTTTCTTGTTCGTTAATTTGTTGCTCCAAAAGTTTTTTCGATTTCCAATCTAATTTTTTTTGTTGAGTTAAATTCTCATTAAACGATTTTAAATTTTTATTGTTTTTATCAAATCTTTCGTTGAGTTTGGATAATTGGTGTAAATCTTTACTTTGTTGTTGCAAAAGCAAATCTTTTAACTTATTATTACTCAATTTGTTATAATAATAAACTTGACTTTTTACAGATTTGTACCGATTAAATTTATCATTATCATAAAGACGAAAATAGTAGGAATATTCCTTACCTTTTTCTAATTTTATCGTATCGGGAAAGTTAAATTTTGTTTGAAATAAATCGATATTATTCAAAGGAATTTTAATGGATTTTTGTTCGTTTGAACCGATTTTTTTATAAAATATTTTTAAAGATGTTAAGCCGTAATCGTCGCTTCCCGTTATAAAATGTTTGTTGATATTATTTAGCGTATCAATGTACATTTTGACTTTTAATTCGGGGTATTGGTCGGGAATAACGTCGATGTGGAAAGACAAAGCCGATGGTGATTGAAAATCTTTATTTTTGACATTTATTTGGTAATCAAAACTGTTTTTGGCGATATAAGAAAAGTTGAAATTAGACTCTGTTTTTTTTGGATAAAATCTTTTATTATTGATGTTAAAGTAAAGACTATCAGCGTATTGTGTGTTTATATGCCAAATAATTTTCGTTCCCGATGGCACGGTAAAATTGCCTTGATGTTGCAGGGTTTTGTTTTTTAATTTCAGATAAGAAGGATAGACAAGATGAATGCTATTTTTGGTGATTAAAGGCGGGTGAATCAATTTAACATTATAAGGACCGAAATGATGATTATCGGCAATCAATTCATAAGAAAAATCATATTTTACCGTAGTGAAATTAAAATTGAAAATACTGTCGTTTTGTTTTTGCAAAAGAATCCGGTTTCCCTCTCCCCTATCGATAAAAACTTTTTCGGGTAGTTCGTTTCCGGTTATTTTTACAAGTAATTTATAATCCTGCCCCGAAATAACCCTATCCTTTGATAAAACCTGAATTTTATAAGGAATTGGCGGTGTAAATTGCTTGTTGTAGCTGATAATTCGCCCGTAACTTTGTTTTAAAGGTTTGTCGAAATGGAATAATTTAAGAGCAAAAATGATAAGAAAAGGAATAAATAACAAAGGTAAATACTTGGTATTTTTCTTAAAATCGATGGCTTTTGAAAACCGAAAGGGTTTCAGTTCGACGGCTTTTTGGTCGATGCTTGCAAGTAACAATTCCGATTGATTGTTTTGCGTGTTAAGTTGTAATAAATTCAGTAATTTATCTTGAATTTCGGGGAAAAATTTACCGATTAAAACGGCGGCTTTTTCATCGGATAAAGTTTTTTTAATTCCTAATAAATTCAGTAGTGGAACAAAAATAAAAAGTCCGAATAAAATGATAAAAATAACGACTGCGGAATAAAAAAGTACGCCTCGTAAACCGGGTGATAACCACAAAAAATATTCAAGCAAAACAAATAAAAAAACAAACAAAAAAGCATAAAAAACAAACCGAATTATTCCCTTTATCAATTCGTTTAAAAAATATTTTTTTTGAAATTGATTGAGTTTCGATTTAATATTTTGATAGCTGTTTTGTTGCATTAAATAAAAAACTTGTTGTTGCAAAGATACGATTTAATGGTGAATGCTGAATGGTTAATTGTTAATGGTGTTTGATGACGGATGACCGAAACAAATGCCTTCCTTGAAGGTTTTATAATCCTTTAAGGCACGCCTTGTCTGTACTGTATAAGATATGGATTGAAAATGAACTAGTGATGATGAACATACCTTCAAGGTACTTGGAGACCTTGAAGGAAATGAAAGCCTAGCGGTGTTCGGCGTTTTTTTATATATATCCCGTTAGATTGAACAGACACACCCCTAACCCCTCTCATAGAGGGGAACTGTGGACATTAAACGAACACACCCATAGCTCCTCTCGTAGAGGAGAACTGAATACGTTTACAAATAACATACTGCAAAAAACAGTACTTAATTGCTGTTTTAAAGCAAAATACTACAAAAATTTTCTGTTTGTTAATGCTTAATGAAAACGTGGCGGCGTGGCGAGAAATTTAAAAAATCAAACCTCCTACCTTAAAATTTATTAGCTTTGCAAAAAAAATCAAAGATGAACAAAGATATTAGAGTCAGATTTGCTCCCAGTCCTACCGGTCCCTTGCATATGGGCGGCGTTAGAACCGCATTGTTTAACTATTTATTTGCCCGTAAAAACAACGGGACGATGATTTTGCGCATTGAGGATACCGACCAAAAAAGATTTGTGCCAGACGCCGAAGAATACATCAAAAACAGTTTGGCCTGGACAGGTATTACTTTTGACGAAGGTGTGGATAACAAAGGAAATTTCGGTTCGTATAAACAAAGCGAACGAAAAGAAATTTATCAAAAATATATCAAGGAATTAATCGATAACGGAAAAGCATATTACGCATTCGATACGCCCGAAAGTTTGGATAAATTGCGAAAAGAATATGAAAGTCGCAAGGAAGTTTTTATGTATAATTCCGCTACAAGAAACGGATTAAATAATTCGTTAAACCTAACAAAACAAGAAGTAGAGGAAAAAATTAAAAACGGAGAAAAATATGTCGTCCGTTTTAAAATTCCCGAAAATAAAATCGTTAAACTCAAAGATATAATTCGTGGCGAAATGGAAGTCAATTCCAATACATTGGACGATAAAGTGCTGATGAAAAGCGACGGATTGCCTACCTATCATTTAGCTAATATCGTTGATGATCATTTGATGAAAATATCACACGTGATACGCGGCGAGGAATGGCTACCCTCTCTCCCGCTCCACTACTTGCTTTACGATGCTTTCGGTTGGGAAAAACCCGAGTTTGCTCATCTGCCTTTGATTTTGAAACCCGTTGGAAAAGGAAAATTAAGCAAACGCGACGGCGCCAAAATGGGATTTCCGGTATTTCCGATGGAATGGAAAGATGAAAAAACCGGAGAAATTTATGCCGGATACAAAGAAGATGGTTATTTTCCCGAAAGTTTTGTTAATCTTTTGGCGCTATTGGGTTGGAATCCCGGTACCGAACAAGAAGTATTTACAATGGACGAATTGATACAAATTTTCGATTTGTCAAGAGTGAATAAATCGGGTGCTAAATTTGACCCCGAAAAAGCCAAATGGTTTCAACATCAACATTTGCAACGCAAAAGCACGGATGAATTAACCGAATTGTTCCTGCCGATACTAAACGAAAAGTTAGGTTATAACGTTCAAGGAAAAGCCATTACGGATTATACCAAAAAAGTGATTGAATTGCTAAAAGAACGCGCCACTTTTGTAAAAGATTTTTGGGAATTGGGACAATTTTTCTACCAAGCACCCGAAATATACGACAAAAAAGCAATGAAAAAAGCTTGGAAAGAAAATACTGTGGAATTGATGAAAGAAGTTGTTAAATTACTTGAAAATATCAATGATTTCGAAGCGAAAAATATCAAAGAAAAATTATCGGAATGGATCAATAATCGTGAAATAGGATTTGGAAAAGTGATGCAACCGCTACGTTTGGCACTGGTAGGCGGCTTGAAAGGACCCGATTTGTTTGAAATTATGGAAATGCTTGGAAAGACGGAAGTTTTGAAACGAATTGAGAGGTTGATTGTTAATGCTTAATTGTTAATGGTGAATGCTGAATGCTGAATGGTGAATGCTTAATGAGATTCCTTCCCGATAGCAATCGGGACAGGCTGTCGCTCGCATACTCGCTCTGTCGGAATGACAAATTAAAAAAATAATAAAATCGTATGTAAAGATTTTTTGTTTTTCTTATCAAAAGCTCTCACCTTTGTAAAAAAATTTTAAATTCAATAACAAATTAAATGTCACACCACCATCATCATAACGAAGTAAGCGGAAACCGATTAAAACTTACCATTATACTTAATGTCGGGATTACAGTTTCGCAGTTAATCGGAGGGATTATTTCGGGTTCCACCGCCTTGATTTCCGATGCCTTACACAATTTTTCGGATGTTATTTCATTGGTTATCAGTTATATTGCAAATTTATTGGCTCATCGTAAAGAGCAAACACTCGACAAAACATTCGGTTATAAAAGAGCCGAAATTGTAGCGGCATTGATCAATTCCACGACCTTAATTGTGTTGGCAATTTTTTTGATTTATGAAGCGATTATACGTTTTATACACCCGAAAGAAATTCACGGAAATACGGTTATTTGGCTGGCATTATTGAGTATCGCTTTAAACGGTTTAAGTGTATTATTACTAAAAAAAGATGCGAAAAACAGCATCAATATGCGTTCGGCTTATTTGCATCTGTTTTCGGATATGCTGACTTCGGTAGCCGTTTTAATTGGTGGATTGTTGATAAAATATAAACATTGGTATTTTGTTGACCCTATATTAACATTGCTAATTGCCGGCTATTTGTTGTATATGAGTTGGGGGTTGTTGCAAGAATCTTTAAGAATAATTATGCAATTTGCACCCAAAGAAATTGAAATTGCCGATGTAGAAAAAGAAGTAACAAAAATTGAAGGCATTAAAAACATTCATCACGTTCATATTTGGCAATTAAACGATAAATCGTATCATTTGGAAGGACACGTTGAGTTTAATAAAGACATCAAACTGTCGGAATTTGATAAAATTTGTGAAAAAATAGAAAACGTCTTGTTGGAAAAATTCAAAATCAATCATACCAATATCCAACCCGAATGGCATCGGGACGATCCGAAAGAATATATAATTCCGGATCATTAATGATTTTTTATTTTGTTATAAACAACTATAAATCAGCGAGATTTTGATTTAATACCTTACACATTTTATCATAAATTTCGGGGTATCTATTTTTGAATTCTTTTGGCGTTTCAAAAAAATGTTCGCTTAAAACAGGAAAAATTTCATAATCGGTATTAAACATATATTTCCTAAAATAATCATCAATTAAAATATCATCTTTATATTTTTCGACCGTTTTCATCAATCGGTCATAAGCAAAAATAAACTTTGTAGCACAGTAACCGTCTTTTTTATCCATAGTATAAAACAATGCGTGAGAAAGTTCGTGTATTCCTAAATTCAAATTGTCATTTTTGTAATTTATTCCGTCTAAAAAATCGTCTTTTGCTATTGCTATGGTTCTTAATCCGGGGTTCGTCTCACCAATATTTTTTTCACCTGTATAAAATGAAGTAAAT
>JALSTJ010000440.1 GCA_026983815.1 Flavobacteriales bacterium | reverse complement strand
AAAAAATAGAACGGAATATTAACGAAAAATTATTTTAAAAATGAAAAAAGCAGTCTTAACATTAACAATTATTATTGCAAGTATTACAATTTCTAATGCTCAAAAAATTAGTATTGAAAAGACATTTGGTGGATTAAAATTTACTCAAAACGGGAAAAATTTAACAATGAATGAACTTGTTTCAGTAATGAAAAGTAATCCCGATTCATATAAACTAATAAAATCAGCAAAGTCTAATAATTTGTTAGCACAGGTAATAGGTGGAGTTGGTGGTGGTTTAATTGGATATCCTATAGGTACTGTAGTTGGTGGGGGAAAGCCCAATTGGACACTTGCAGGTATTGGAGCAGGTTTAGTTGGAATTAGTATAACAATATATTCAAATGTAAAGAAAAAGGCAAAAAAAGCAGTAGAAATTTATAATTCAAATTTGAATTCTACAACTTCAACAAATTTCAATCCTAATTTTAAAATCTTAGCCAATAGTAACGGAATTGGTTTATCTATGAATTTTTAAAAAATCTTTTAAAACATTATTGGCTATTGTTAACTAATTAGTCAACCTTGCAGTGTGATAAGAGCAATAATTACATACAAAGATAACTTCATTGAATTCTATGATAAACAACCTGAAAAGGTTCATTTAAAAATTGAATATGTTTTAGATTTAGTCCGATTTGAACAAAGTTCCTATTAAGTGTTTTAAATATTTAAAAAGCACAAATGGAATTTATTAAGTTCGAGTAATTACTGCATTTAAAAGCATCAGAATATCGTGTTTTATGGATGATGTTAATTTGGTTGTTTTAATAAATTGTTTTGTTAAAACAACTCAAAAGACACCTAAAAAGGAAATTAATATTGCCGAATAGTTAAAAACAGAATATTTAAACGAAAATAATAAAAAAAATGAAAAATATAACCACATTCGAAAGTATACTTGAAAAAAATACGGAAAATAAGTAACTGAAAATCGTGATAAATATGATATGAATTTACTTGCTTTCCGATTTGGTGTAATATTAAAAGAAGCCCGAAATGAAGCAAATTTAACACAAGAACAATTAGCCAAAAAACAGGAACAAAAAAGAGTTACATCTCAAGAATAGAAAGCGGATTAAGCGACATTCAAATATCAACATATTATAAACTAATTGAAATCGGAATTGGGAAAAATCTGAATGTCTCAATTGGATAAATAAAGAAACACTAAGTACGACAGCTTATAACAGTAATTGCAGTTTTGTGCTTAACCAGAAATTTTGTATTTTTATAAAGTTAAGTGTTTAACTCACAGTTTCGGTATTTAAAATCCGCAATTACTGTTATACTAGACGTTATACTATTAAAAACTAAAAACACAAAAAAACTTCTATCAAGTCTGAATAACTCCTACATTATATCGTTCATCAATCGGTTTATGATTAGCCATTTCAATACCCATGCTGATCCAATCTCTGGTTTCTATAGGATTTATGATGGCATCCGTCCATAGTCTTGCAGCGGCATAATAAGGTGATATTTGTTGGTTATATTTGTTTTGTATGTTACTCAAAAGTTCTTGTTCTTTTTCGGGCGTAATTTGTTCTCCTTTTTTCTTTAAACGTGCTTCTTCTATTTGCAATAAAACTTTGGAAGCCGCCGTTCCACTCATAACTGCAATTTCAGAGGTGGGCCAAGCCAACATCAAACGCGGGTCATAAGCACGTCCATTCATGGCATAATTTCCTGCTCCGTAAGAATTGCCTATCACCACTGTAAATTTTGGCATTACGGAAGTAGAAACCGCACTGACCATTTTGGCTCCGTCTTTGATAATACCTCCTTGCTCCGAACGACTGCCTACCATAAAACCGGTAACGTCTTGCAAAAAAACCAGAGGAATTTTTTTCTGATTACAATTCATCACAAAACGAGCCGCTTTATCTGCCGAGTCCGAATATATCACTCCGCCAAATTGCATTTCTCCTTTCGCATTTTTTACTATTTTCCGCTGATTAGCTATTATTCCCACTGCCCAACCGTCAATACGTGCATATCCGGTAATGAGAGTCTTTCCGAAATCTGCTTTATATTCTTCAAAACTATTGGCATCTATCAAGCGTTCGATAATTTCATACATATCATATTGTTCTTGTCTGGATGCCGGCAATATGCCAAAAATTTCTTCAGGATTTTTAGCCGGTTCTTGGGACTCGGTTCTGTTAAACCCCGCTTTTTCAAAATCACCAATTTTTCCAATGATATTCCTTATCTTATCCAAAGCTTCTTTATCATCTTTAACCTTATGATCCACAACTCCGGAAATTGCCGTTTGTGTAGTGGCGCCACCAAGTGTTTCATTATCAATTTCTTCTCCTATTGCTGCTTTAACCAGATAACTTCCGGCTAAAAATATAGTTCCTGTTTTATCTACAATCAAACTTTCATCACTCATTATGGGCAAATAAGCACCGCCGGCTACACAACTTCCCATGATGGCAGCAATTTGAATGATACCACGACTGCTCATAACGGCATTATTCCTAAAAATTCGTCCAAAATGTTCCTTATCCGGAAAAATCTCATCTTGCATCGGTAAAAAAACACCGGCAGAATCTACCAAATAAATAATGGGCAGATGATTTTCCATGGCAATTTCTTGCGCCCTTAAATTCTTTTTTCCGGTAATCGGAAACCATGCGCCCGCTTTAACAGTGGCATCATTGGCTACAACAATCACTTGTTTTCCATTGATATAACCAATTTTTACTACAACCCCTCCGGCAGGGCAACCCCCATATTCTTCATACATTTCATATCCGGCAAAAACTCCAATCTCAAATTGTGGTTTATTTTTATCCAACAAATAATGAATACGCTCACGCGCAGTCATTTTTCCTTTGGCATGTTCCTTTTCGATACGTTTTTTTCCTCCTCCCAAAAAAATCCGATCCATCTTTTGTTGCACTTCCGACCATTTCATACGGTTGAAATCCTCATTTTTGTTGAATTTTATATCCATAATTTGTATATAAATTTAGCTGTGCATAAAAATACGAAATTTTATTTGATACATAAATCCATATTTTAACGACAGGCGGTGGAAGCACTGAAACAAAAGCATCATTCATTGATTTAAATAAAAAATTCTTAAAATAATAGGGATAAATATGACAAAATTTGTAATTGCCATATTAAAAATTAATGTAAAAAAATATTTAAGACAGGATTGATAAAGATTGATAAAACCCTATATAGCTACAAAAATATTAGTCATAGATTTGAAAAAAAAGATTAATTTTACAAAAAAATAAAAAACACAAACCATATGAAATTTTTTATAGATACAGCCAATTTACAAGATATCAAAGAAGCTAATGATTTGGGAATACTTGATGGTGTAACCACTAACCCGTCATTAATGGCAAAAGAAGGAATTACCGGCAAGGAAAATATATTAACTCATTATAAAAAAATATGTGAAATAGTAGATGGGGATGTAAGTGCCGAAGTGATTTCTACAGATTTTGAAGGGATGATTAAAGAAGCCGAAGAGTTGGTAAAGATAGCGCCAAATATTGTTGTAAAAATTCCTATGATTAAAGAAGGGATTAAAGCCATAAAATATCTAACCAATAAAGGAATTAAAACCAATTGCACCTTGGTTTTTTCAGTAGGGCAAGCAATCTTGGCAGCCAAAGCGGGTGCAACTTATGTATCTCCATTTATCGGACGCTTGGACGACATTTCCGAAGATGGTTTGGGATTGATTGCCAATATCCGTCAAGTCTATGACAATTATGGTTTCGATACGCAAATTTTGGCAGCTTCCATCCGCCATACAATGCATATTATCGGTTGCGCACAGATTGGTGCTGATGTGGTAACTTCTCCACTAAAACCTATATTAGGATTATTGAAACATCCTTTGACTGACATCGGTTTGGAAAAATTTTTGGCGGATTATAAAAAAGGAAATCAATAGTTATTTGCCCGTTTTCAAATGAAAAACTTTTGCTTATTATTGACAATTTTATGGTCTATTCCTATCCTTGCACAATTTAACAATCCGCAAAAGGACAAAATAGATATCAAATCTTATGATTTTTATTTGAAAATCAATGATTCCAACAACAAAATTAAAGGAAAAGCAATAATTCAACTGGAGTTATTGAAAAATATTTCTGATTTTTATTTGGATTTTGATAAAAAAGATTTGCAAGGAACAGGAATGGAAATCCAAAAAATAAAGATTAATAATATAGATTTTTCTAATGCTATTTTTGAAAAAAATCGTTTGGTTTTTAAGGGAAAATGGTATAAAGGAAAAAAAATATCTATTGAAATTGCCTATTCCGGCATTCCCAAAGACGGACTCTATATCAGCCGAAACAAATACGGAAACCGAACGTTTTTTGGAGATAATTGGCCCAATCGTGCGCATTTTTGGTTGCCGGTGGTTGATCATCCTTCGGATAAAGCTTTGGTAAAATTTACCGTTTCAGCCCCTGAACACTACGAAGTGGTTGCTTCGGGAAAATTCGTGTCAAGAATAAAAAAAGAAAACAAAATCACTTGGATTTATCAATCGGAAGTTCCTTTTGCTACCAAAGTAATGGTGTTCGGAGCAGCAGATTTCAATATCAAAAATTACGAGATTTTTCATAACATCCCCATCAGTGGATGGATATACAAAAACTCACCACTGAAAGGACTTGACGATTATCAACCGGCAGTAGAAATTCTTAAATTTTATGACA
>JALSTJ010000439.1 GCA_026983815.1 Flavobacteriales bacterium | reverse complement strand
ATGTTTGATAAATGGGAGGAACTGCGGCGCCGAACTGGTCGGTAAAATCGCCTGCGTGAACCAATTTGGTTTCAAATCCTTTATTTTTTGTGTTCATAAGAATAAGTTTTTGGAAATAAAGATACGAATAAAAATCTTTATCGAATGAAACTAAACTTTGATTTAATCATTTTTACAAATCATATAAGCTTTATTGTTTAAAAAAATTTTCCCTTGAATATTTGTGGTATCAATTTTTAAAAAATTAAAATTATGAAAAGAAGTAGCATTTTAATTATTTTATTATTAATCCTGGGTTTTACATCTTGTAAAAAAAGAGGAGACGAAAAAGTTATGCCTAAACCTGATGGTGTGGCTTTGGAGAATTTTTATAAAAATCAAAGAATAAATAACGCGCAAAACTTTACTATTGATGCTGCTGATGGAGGAACCATTACCGGAAACAAAGGAACTATTATAACCATACCACCCAATGCATTTGCCCTGAACGGAACACCCGTAACCGGTAATGTGGAAATCACTTTATTGGAAATATATGATAGGGCTTCAATGTTTATCAACAATATGCCGACCACCGGAGTTCGTCCCAATGGTGATGAAGAAACATTACAATCGGCAGGTGAATTATTTATTGAAGCCAAACAAGGAAACAATATTTTAATACTTATTGAACCTATTAATATCAAAAGCGCATTCGATCCTAATGCCGACATCAATAATCTACAACCCATACAATTGTTTAAAGCCGAAGGAGATATCAATGAACCCGGTAAATGGCAAGAAGTGGATGAAAATGCAGATGGTATAAACGATTTTGCCGAGCCGATGTTAGGACATAATGGTTCTGGTGCCGCTGCTGTTTATTATGCTTTTGATACCCAAGAACTCGGGTGGACAAACTTAGACCGATGGTTTAGTTACAATGGACAACTTACAACTTTGTATGTAGATGTTCCGGACGGTTACGATGAGACCAATTGTGAAGTTTTTATATTATATGAAGGAGAACCTACCGCTTTGGCTCGTTTGGATGTTTATGATACAAACCAAGAAATGTTTACCGAACATTTTGGTAAATTACCCGTAGGAATAAATATTCATGTCTTAATGACAACTATGATTGACGGAGAATTATATTACAGTTTAAAAGAAAGTGTTACAACTGTTCCCAATCATATAGAAACTATGCCCGACCCTCAACCTACTACCCAACAAGATTTGTTGGCTATTGTTCAAAACTTGCCTTAATTTGAGTGTTTTTTGTTTGTTTTGTGTTGTAAACCGGCTCTTTGGGCCGGTTTTTTTATTATACCTATTTTAATTTTTTATAATATCGATAGGAAAACCACGTCGGATACAAAACCAAAATCAAAGAAATAATAAAAAATATTATTATTCCTATTCTATTAGGAAAAATTAACAAAGAAATCATCATAAGAATTCCGCCTAAAAACCATAATTTGGAAGCTTTTTGATGGGTAATTTTCCAAACTTCTGCATTTTCCAACGTCCAAGGGGTTCTGATTCCTATAAAATAGTTAGGCTTGATCGTTTTCATATAGTTGCCAAAGAAAATAAATAAAAATGAAAGCATTATAAAAATATAAGAAGGTTTTATCAATGCTTTGTTTTTTGCAGTTAAAATAATTATCAAACTCAATCCTGATATAAAAATTACTAAAAACAATTTTAAATTTTTATATTTTTTTCCCATCTTTTGAATTTTGTTTTTGGGATCAATTACAGGGACAATATTCATCAATAATAATATGCCGAGTGGTAAAAACAAGCTTATCCAAAACAATTCTATTTTATTTCCATATCTATCAATTTCCCCGTTTATATTCCAATGTATAGGAACTTTTTCAGGTAATTGGTTCCAGATAAAATTCAAGTAAATTACCGGTGTTAAGGCAATAATTAGTAAGGGTAATTCTTTGATTAGTTTTTTCATTTTTTATTATTTTTAAGTTGTAAAATCCAATGGGCTAAATCTTCCAATAAAGTTGTATTTAAAGAATAATAAATAAACTGACCTTTTCTTTCTCTTGAAATCAATCCGGCTTGAAAAAGTATTTCCAAATGATGAGAAATACTCGGTTTGGAAATATTAAAATGTCTGCTGATTTCACCGGCAGTTAAATCTTTCTCTTTTAACAACTCCAAAATTTTTCTTCTCGTTGAATCCTTTAAAGCTTTAAAAACTTTATTCATATATTTAAATATTTAGACAAATATCTAAATAAAATTTGAATTATCAAAATTTTTTTATATAAAAGATGATATTTCTATTTCTATCATAATCTTAAAAAATGTGAGTTTGACCAAAAATATAATTCATCAATAAAATTTTATATTTTCCGTATTATTTTAATGGGTCAATGTACTCCTTGAAGGTTTTTGAACACCTTCAAGGCTTGCAGAAAAACAAATGAACAATATTATCTCAGTTATAAAGCGTCGGAATCGCCCCAAGCGACGCCGACGCTAAAATAGTAAGAAATCTCTTTTAGCAACATTTAATATGCTGATAGTCAATGAATTGTAAAACATTAAACTTCAAATAATAAAATACCTTCAAGGTGCTTGGAGACCTTGAAGGAATAACCAAAAGAAATTTGATTTATGTTAAATCGAACCCAAGTTAAATATGATTATTTCATCTCATTATTTTTTACTTTTCATTATATTATTTGAACTAAATATCTGTATATTTGTAAAGGATTCAAAAAATGAAAAATGAGCTTAATAAAAAGTATATCCGGTATCAGAGGAACTATCGGAGGAAAACCCGGAGAAAATCTCACCCCGATTGATGTCGTATTTTTTGCCGCTGCTTATGGAACTATTCTACGGGAAAAATTTTCCAATCAAAAAATTAAAATTATAGTGGGAAGAGATGCAAGGATTTCGGGACCTATGATACAAAATCTTGTGCAAAATACACTTAACGGCATGGGAATTGAGGTAATCGATGTAGGACTTTCTACTACGCCGAGTATCGAAATGGCAGTTACTGGATTAGATGCAAAAGGAGGAATTATACTAACGGCAAGCCACAACCCCAAACAATGGAATGCACTGAAATTGCTCAATGAAAACGGTGAGTTTTTATCGGCTGATGATGGACAGATGCTTTTGAAAATAATCGAAAAAAATGATTTTGAATTTTCCCCTGTGGATAAATTGGGAAAAACCATTTCATCCCCCGGCGGTTATATAAAAGAACATATCAATAAGATTTTGGCACTGGATGAAGTTTTGACCGATAAAATAAAGAACAAAAAATTTCGTGTGGCTATTGATGCGGTAAATTCTACCGGTGGAATTGCCATTCCTTTATTATTAGATGCGCTGAATGTGGAATACGAATGTATGTTTTGTGATGTATCCGGTGATTTTCAACACAATCCCGAACCTTTGGAAAAGAATTTGGGGGATATTATGAAAAAAATTAGCACCGGAAATTTTGATTTGGGAATTGTTGTGGATCCGGATGTTGATCGTTTGGCTTTGATTGATGAAAACGGAAAGATGTTTGGCGAAGAATATACCTTGGTGGCTGTTGCCGATTATATCCTATCAAAAAACAAAGGAAATACGGTATCCAATCTTTCGTCATCACGTGCTTTGAAAGATATTTCGGATAAATATGGAGTGAAATATTTCAAAGCCAAAACCGGAGAAGTCAATGTGGTGGAAAAAATGCGTGAAGTCAATGCAGTTATAGGCGGAGAAGGAAACGGAGGAGTTATTTATCCCAAGCTTCATGCCGGAAGAGATGCACTATTGGGAATTGCCTTAATCTTATCTTATTTGGCGGAAAGCAATCAAGGACTTTCGGAACTAAAAAAAGATTATCCGCAATATTTTATGAGCAAAAACAAGATGCAAATCAACGATAATTTTGATTTGGATGAAGTCATAAATTATTTTGGAAAAAAATATCAAAATGCCGAAATTGACACACAAGACGGATTGCGTATAGATTTTGAAGATGCTTGGGTGCAAGTCAGAAAATCCAATACCGAACCGATTATACGAATTTACAGTGAAGCTAAAACCCCAACAAAAGCCGACCAATTAGCAAAGGATATGATGAGCGAAATAAAGGAAAAATTTTATTAATAAATCAACTTTTCTATGAAAACAAGCGGTCTGAACTCTTATTTTAAACAATTCCGTGAACAAATTGTCGGGATTGATGAAATCATTGAAACCCCCATGGGTGCGATGCCGCTTGTTTATACCGATTGGACGGCGAGCGGACGGCTTTATGCACCCATTGAGCAAATTATGTTGGAAGCATTCGGACCATTTATGGCAAATTCGCATACTGATACCTCCACTACCGGAAATATTATAACTTATGCTTATCACAAAGCACGTAAAATTATAAAAAAACATGTCAATGCATCGGATGAGGATATTTTGATTTTTTCCGGTTACGGAATGACTGCTGCTATAAACAAATTACAACGAATTTTGGGACTAAAAATTCCCGAAAAATTTAAAAACCAAATAAAAATCGGTGAAAATGATAAACCCATAGTTTTTATTACCCATATGGAACATCATTCCAATCAAACTTCTTGGTTGGAAACCATTGCCGATGTAAAAATCATTCCTTATTTGAACGAAAGAGATATTGATTTTGAAGCTTTTGAGAAACTTTTATATCAATATAAAGACAGAAAACTAAAAATTGCTTCGGTTTCCGGCGGCTCTAATGTTACCGGATTGATTCCCGATTATAAAAAAATTTCTGCTTTAATTCATCAATATAATGGATACTGTTTTGTTGATTTTGCTTGTTCAGCGCCTTATGTAAATATTGATATGCATCCAAAAAACAAAGAAGAAAGATTGGATGCAATTTTTTTCTCACCTCATAAGTTTTTGGGTGGACCCGGAACCGGTGGTGTTTTGATTTTCAGCAAAGAACTTTATCAAAATAAAATTCCCGACCATCCGGGAGGCGGAACGGTTGTTTGGACTAATCCTTGGGGCGAGCATAGATATTTTGATAATCCCGAAGTTCGAGAAGACGGAGGAACTCCCGGAATTTTACAAGCTATTCGAGCCGGATTGGCAATCAAACTCAAAGAAAAAATGGGAGTGGACAATATATTGGCACGTGAACATGAAATATTGGAAGAACTGTTCCCTGCTTTTCAATCCGTAGAAAATTTGCATTTGTTAGCTGATAATTTTGAAGAAAGATTGGGCATATTATCCTTTTATATAGAAGGTTTACATCACGAATTGGGTGTTCGTTTACTCAATGATCATTTCGGTATCCAAACACGTGGCGGTTGTTCTTGTGCCGGAACTTACGGTCATATTCTACTGGGTATCGATAGAAAAAAATCGGCGGAAATTGTAGAAAAAATTGAAGCGGGATACCCCGAAGTCAAACCCGGATGGATACGACTTTCCATACATCCGACAACATCGGATGAAGAAGTGGCTTATATCAAAAAAGCTATTAAATCATTAGCGGAAAATCATAAAAAATGGGCTGGGGATTATGTTTTGTCTAACGGAACATATAAACATAAAAAATTTAATGAAGAATATATTATAAAAAATCACGTAAATTCGTGGTTTGATTTATAAATAAAAAAATAGATTATGTCATTACACATTATTATTATCATTATTACGGGTATTTTTTCTTATATGGGATTTTCCGACCATAGATTTTTCGAAAAATATAAATTTTCGGTTTCGGGGATAAAAGCCGGTGAATATTATCGTTTGATAACTTCGGGATTTTTGCATGCCGACTGGAATCATTTCTTTGTCAATATGATTACCTTATATTTCTTTGGAGATTATATCATTTACAATCTGGGAAATACCGGTTTTCTAATAGTTTATTTCGGTGGTATTCTTTTGGGAAATTATTTAAGTTATTATCTACACAAAAACGATTTGTGGTATAGCGCCATTGGTGCTTCGGCTGGTGTGAATGCTATTGTTTTTTCTGCCATTACCTTGGATCCTATGATGAAACTTTATCTCTATTTCTTTATTCCGCTTCCGGGAATTATTTTTGCTTTGGGATATTTATGGTACACCGTAAAAGGTTCCCAAAATACAATGAGTCGCATTGGTCATGAAGCGCATTTCGGTGGAGCAATTGCCGGAGTTGTGCTTACGATTTTACTGGATTTTAAACTTGGATTTTTGGCGCATCCCCTACTAACTATTCTTATTGCAGGGGCACTTGTCGGAGGGTATTATTACATAAACGGAAATAAGAAGTTAATGTAAAATCAATCCACTTCTTCATAATCTACATATTCTCCGGTTGAATTTTTATCGG
>JALSTJ010000438.1 GCA_026983815.1 Flavobacteriales bacterium | reverse complement strand
AAAAAACCGGAGCCTGAATTAAAGTTAGTATCAATAGAAAAATATTTTTTCTCATAAAATTAAATAATTTGTTGTTTTTCTAAATAATTAATAATAGCTTGTTGTATCAATTTTTCTTGTTCTTCGGAATTCTTAACGGGAATATTTTTAATTTTTTTATAATGAGGCCAACCCTCTGCATCTATTTTTTCAAATTGGTAATATCCGTAGGGTTCCAGTAATTTACACGTAGCGATGTGCATCAGGTTTACTTTCTGGTCTTTGGAAAAATTTTTTTGAACTTTGCCCAATTCCTGTATCCCTATGAGAAACAATATAACATCCATTTCAGGCTCTTCACCATCGGTAAAATTTTGTTTAAAAAAGTCCAAAACTTTATTCCATTTTTCTTCCATAATCCTAAAAAGATGTAGATAAATTCACCGTAAAACCTTTACTGGGCGGCACATAACGACAAACTCCGCCCACACATAATAATCCTCCGCGCTGTCTTCCGTAGCTCAATCCCACTCGGGTTCTGTTGTGTGTAAAATTCAACCCTAAATTAAAATAATGAATTTTTTCATCATCATTACCATAGTTATACATATCGGTTGCAAAAGTGCTGAAAGATTGGCTGAAATAATATTCAAATGTAGCAGCTGCCCAGTTTTTCATATCTTGTCGGGTGTTCAAGTGTTGTAATTCCAAACGCATGGATTGATCATTCAAAAATTTATGTTCCCAATCTCCTACAACAATACCGGCATGAACAGTTTCTCCTTCTCCTTCTAATTTTAATTTATTATATATCAAATTGATATAATTTAAAGTTATTTTATTGGAACGCGATAATTTTTTTCTAATTTCCATATTAATATCTTGGAAATACAAAGTCCCCGGTTTGGCAAAATCCGCACGATAGATTTTTCTATCATGATCAAAACGAGCATTGAGTCCATGCCATCTGGAAAAATTAAGTGCTATTTTGGTTCCATATCTTCCACCTAAGAAGGTTTTTCGTTTGATACGGAAAAACAAATCGGCTTGACCTCCGATTTCTCCGACTTTTTCTTCTCCAAAGGAAATTCCGGGTTGTGCTTGATATACATAAAGATTAGCTAAACTGAAATCGTGTTGTTTGGATAATCCGGGGATAAAATTCATAATTCCGGTATTGTAAGAATTTCCTTCAAGCAGTCGCTCGGAATACATTTGTATATTTTCCAGACGTCTTAGTGTAGCATTAAACCCGATTCCTTTTTTGGCATATCCGAAATTGAGTAGCCAAGCATTTCCGTCAAATAAAACCTGATCCAGCAAAACATTATTGGACGCACGTGCATCGGATTCTTTGTAAACATATTCAAAATTTGTATAGAAATTATTTGCGTCCAAACCCAACCTTGACGAAAAACTTCCCACATAAGGTTTTAAATCGGGATTAACACTTTGAGTTTCTTGATAACGATTTACATAACTGAAACCGGCATCAATATTAATATCTTGATAATCGATCAATTTACTTAAAGATATATCGGCGTTGATTCCGCTTAATGTGCTTTCGGAAAGTTTAAAATTTATTCGTTGATTTCCCGTAAAAGCAGTAATATCTCCAATATCATCGATTTTGTATTTGAAGCGAATTCCCCGAACGGCATTATTGATTCCCAACTGCCTGTCTTCCCAACTCCTAAACACCAAACCGCTACCGAATTGGTCATAGAAATATCCGGCGGTGATATCCCAACTTTCTTTTTTTAATTGGATATAATAAGTTGCCAAACCATTCCCTTTGAGTTCGGGGCTGTATCCTAATAAAGATTGAGGAACAAAAGCTTCATATTGAACCCCTGCTTTTAGAAATTTATAAGCATAATTAGCAGATAAAAAATTCATTGCTCTGAATTTGTCATGGGGCGCTGTAAAATTGGTAATGGTATCATTTTGATAATATTGTAAATAGGCTTCATACCCTCCATAAAAGTGTCCATTTTGTGCTTGCAAATTCAATAAAGAATAGCTTACTAGTATAAAAGTGAGAATTTTTTTCATGTTTGAATAAATACTTATTTTTTAGAGATAATTTCATAGATTTTGTCTTCTCCACCGGCACTATAACCCGAATGTGAGTAAACAATTTTTCCGTTTTTAATTATAATCATAAACGGAACACTGGCAATATTAAAAGCCCTACGCAATTCATTGTTAAAATCACGATAAATTTCATAATCCCAAGCTTTGCCATTGACCAAAGGTTTAATTCTACGAGCGGTTCTATCGTCATCCACCGAAATAGCAATGAGTTTAACTCCGGTTTCATCTTGCCAGTCGGGATAAACTTCGCTGATAGCATCCAACTCATTGACACAAGGCACACACCAAGTAGCCCAAAAACTTACAATTACGGGTTTATCTGATTTGATAATATCTTGAAATTCAACTTTTTTACCATTGATATCCGTAATAGTTGCCGAAGGAATATCTTGTGCAAAACTTTTGGTTATTCCTATCATTAAAAATGTAAATAAAATAAATTTTTTCATCTGTTGTTAGTTTTTAATAGTTTTATTCAAAGATTGTTCCAAAATCCTTTCCAGCAAAAATAAGTTTTTTTTGTAAACAATTGATATTAAATTTTCAATCCAAAGATATCTTTTATAGTATAGTAGAATTTCAGCTCATATTTTTTCCTTAATTTTGCTAACAAATCTTTTAATCGAAATTTTTATGAAGAAAATTTATTTTTTAATTGGCTTAATTTTTTTCTCATGGATTTTAAAATCATGTAAATCTAAGAAAACACAAGTAAAGGAAGAATATGATTTGGTAGAAAAAAAACAAAAAAAGTCTAAACATAAACCCACATTAGCAGAAATTTTTGCTGAAACCATTACAATTGATGATTTAGATTATCACGTCTATAATTTGGCAGCTGACACTATGAAAGGTAGATATACCGGCAGGAGAGGGGATAAGATGGCAGCTAATTATATCAAAGATTTTTTTATAGATCAACAAATTTTATTTCCGCAAGAATTAGAGGGCTATATGCAAAAATTTACAGCCACAGAAAATAACTTACCCGATGTAAAATTGAAAACTGACGTTGCATCATATAAATTCGGAGAAGATTTTATCTCCTTTTTTCCTCATGATGATATGACTGTTTCTACCGATAAAATCATCTTTGCAGGTTATGGAATTGAAGATAAGCGTTTCAATGATTATGCTTATAGAGATGTCAAAAACAAAATCGTTTTGATACGTGGTGGTGAGCCGCGGGATAGCTACGGAAATTATATCATTTCAGGAGGAAGAATTCCTTCCGAATGGTCTGCTGATCCAATCCATTCCTATATCCTCAAACGAAATGCAGCCATGAAACACGGAGCTAAAGTTTTACTGATTTATGATCCTACGAATTCTGATTATTTCTGGGAAAATTTCGAAAAAAAATTCAAATCCAGGAAATTGAGTGTCTCGGTTAAAAAAGATTCGGTTTATGATTTCTTTATCAGCAAAAAAATATTTACCGATATTACCGGTTATGACGATCCGGAAGAAATGGACTATACAAGAAAAACCCGAAAATTAACCGTTCCCATCAAAATGTCTTATTTGAACAATAGTAAAATTATAGAATCCCAAAATGTTATAGGAATCATTGAAGGAGAAAAATACAAAGATGAATATATTGCGATTATTACCCATTATGACGGTCAAGGCATCAGAAAAGGACAAATTTATCCCAGCGCCAATGATAATGCTTCGGGGGTAGCGGCTTCTTTTGAAATTGCCGAAGCTTTTAGAACAGCTATTGATTCGGGATTTGTTCCCAAAAGAAATATTGTATTTATCAATTTTTCAGGTCATGAACAAAACGAGTTAGGTGCGGATTTTTATATCCATCATCCGGTAGTTCCTTTGGATAAAACAATTGCCGTAATTGAATTACATATGTTGGGACGCTTGCCGAAAGAAGAAGAAACCACTGATCTTTATAAATTGCATATTTCATTTGACGGTTTTCAACCCGCCGGTTTTAAAAAAGGAATCAATGATATTTTAGCTTATAACAAGCATATGAATGTTTTTTATAATGATGACTATAACAAATCCGACTATACTTTGTTTAAAAAGAAAAAAATTCCGGTGATTTATTTTCATGGAAAAACTTTTCCCGACTATCATAAACCGACGGATACTCCTGATAAAATCAGTTATGAAATTTTACAAAAACGAACACAATTTATTTTTCAAATTATATGGAAAATAGTTAATCAAAAAAAATTATAAAAAATTAAAAAAATGAAAAAAGATATCTTGGAAAAGGCAAAAATCTGGACAAAAGCCCCTTTTGATCAAGCAACCATTGAACAAGTAAATGAATTGATAGCCAATGACCCTAAAACATTGGAAGAAAGTTTTTATAAAAATTTGGAATTCGGAACCGGTGGAATGCGTGGAATTATGGGCGTTGGAACCAACCGCATCAATAAATATACTTTGGGAAAAAACACCCAAGGACTGGCAAATTATATCAATAGAGTTTCCAATAAGAAAGAAAAAAGCGTAGCGGTAAACTATGACGTCAGACACAATAGCCAAAAATTTGCAAAAATTGTAGCCGATGTGCTTTCTGCCAATGGAATTAAAGTATATTTGTTTAAAGAATTTCGGCCAACACCCGAACTGTCTTTTGCCGTTAGATATCTAGGAACGGATGCCGGCATTGTATTGACGGCTTCACACAATCCGCCCGAATACAACGGATACAAAGTATATTGGTCTGACGGAGCGCAAATTGTTCCGCCACAAGACAAAGAAATTGTTGATGAAATCAATCGAGTGAAATTTGACGAAATAAAATTTGAACCCAACGAAAATTTGATTGAATATGTCGGCGAAGACTTGGACAATGCCTTTATCAAGGCTTCGATTGCACACGGAACTTTTGATGCTCCCGACAGAAAGAATATCAAAATTTTGTTTACCCCGCTACACGGCACTTCCATAACGCTGATGCCCAAAGCAATGGAAAAAGCAGGTTTTACAGATTTTCATATTGTAACAGAACAAGCAAATCCCGATCCGGAATTTTCAACCGTTAAATCTCCCAACCCCGAAGAACCGGAAGCTTTTACCATTGCCCTTAAAAAAGCCGATGAAATAGGCGCCGATATCATCTTGGCAACAGACCCCGATTCCGATAGAATTGCCGTTGCCGTTAGAGAACCCGATGGCAAAATGCGTTTACTCAACGGCAATCAGACTATGGCAATGATGGATGCTTTCTTGATAAAAAAATGGAAAGAAGCCGGAAAATTAAACGGCAAACAATTTATCGGTTCTACAATTGTTTCAACCGATATGGTGAAAAAAATCGGTGCTGCCGATAATGTAGAGGTTAAAACCGGTTTAACAGGGTTTAAATGGATTGCCAAAATGATAAGAGAAGCCGAAGGAAAACAAGATTTTATCGGTGGTGGCGAAGAAAGTTTCGGGTATATGGTCGGCGATTTTGTGAGAGATAAAGATGCCATAACTTCGGGACTTTTGGCTGCAGAAATTGCTTCCGAAGCAAAATCAAATAACAGCTCTTTCTTTGAAGAGTTACTCAAACTCTACCAAAAACACGGATTCTATAAAGAAGGATTGGTTTCGTTGGTTAAAAAAGGTATTGAAGGCAAACAAATCATTGACCGAATGATGATTGATTTTAGAGAAAATCCACCCAAAAATTTCGATGGTTCACCGGTAATAAGAATAGAAGATTATAAAACTTCCATTGCAAAAAATCTTGAAACCGGAGCAGAAGAACCTATCAGTGTAGAAAAATCCAATGTATTGATTTTTTATACAAAAGACGGAAGTAAAATTGCCGTTCGTCCCAGCGGAACCGAACCTAAAATCAAATTTTATTTTAGTGTTCATAAAGCTTTAAATGATATCAAAGATTATCAAAAAATAGAAAAAGAACTGGATGAAAAAATCGAGAGAATAAAACAAGATCTAAATTTATAATGAATGGATAAACGACTGAGAAAATCTTTTGTAAAATACGTTTCGCCCTATAAAAAATACGCCATATTGAATATTGTTAGTAATATTTTTTATGCACTTTTTTCAACTTTGGCTTTTTTGGTTTTTATTCCGTTGCTTAAAGTTTTATTTTCGGAAGATGTCAATAAAGTAGTTGCAAAACCCGTGTGGACCGGAATTGCACACATCAAAGCTTATTATACACAATTGCTCAACTATCATTGGATACAATATATCAATGAACACGGTCAAAAACAGGCTTTGACCTTGGTTATTGTATTGGTTATCAGTATTATTTTGCTGAAAAACATTTTCAATTATTTGGCTTTATT
>JALSTJ010000437.1 GCA_026983815.1 Flavobacteriales bacterium | reverse complement strand
ATTTTTTTCGGTGGTTATCGCCGGATGTTGTCCTGTAAGAATGGCATATTGTTCGGCAGGAAGTCCGAAAGAATCGTAGCCCATCGGGTGAAGCACGTTAAAACCTTTGTGTCGTTTGTATCTGGCGTAAATATCCGAAGCAATATACCCCAGCGGATGTCCCACGTGCAAACCGGCTCCCGAAGGATAGGGAAACATATCCAGCACGTAAAATTTAGGTTTATCGGAATTATTTTCAGCTTTAAAAGTTTTGTTTTCAGCCCAATATTTTTGCCATTTTCGGTCTATGGCGTTAAAATCGTAAGTTTTCATATTAACTCTTTTTTATCAATGACATTTCCGAATAAATTTCATCAATTTCAACCGGAATCATTTCGTCTGTTTTGTTATTTGTCCAATGGATATTATCCGTTAATGTTTCGCTTTTGATATAAGCTTCAAATTTTGCCACAGCCGATTGTAAATCAGGTTGTTCCACCAAAGTCAAATCGATGCGGTCGGTAACGTCCAAGCCGGTGTCTTTGCGTAGATTTTGAATGCGGTTAATCAAATCGCGTGCTATTCCTTCTTTACGCAATTGGTCGTTTATGGTTATATCCAAAGCCACCAATACGTCGCCTTGTTGGGCTATTGTCCAACCGGTTATTTCTTTGGCTGATATTTCCACTTCGTCTTTGGTTAGTTGTATTTTTCTGTCGCCTAAATCGATTTCAAAATTGCCTTCTTTTTCCAATTTAGCAATATCATCTGCGGTCATTTGATTGATTTTTCCGGCAATTTTTCCCATTTCTTTTCCAAATTTCGGTCCTAATACTTTAAAATTAGGTTTAATGGATTTTACAATCACCCCCGAAGCATCGTCGAGCAATTCCAATTCCTTAACGTTTAATTCAGACAAAATAATGTCTTTAACCGAAAGTAAATCCTTGCGGTCTTGTTCCGATAATACGGGAATCATCAAACGTTGAAGCGGTTGACGCACTTTGATTTTTTCCTTTTTACGCAAGGACAACGCCAAGGACGAAACGAGTTGTGCTTTTTGCATTTTGCGTTCCAAATCCTTATCCATTTTGTTTGTATCAACTTTTGGAAATTCCGACAAATGTACCGATTCAAAAGTTTCCATTTGTGTTACTTCGTTCAGGTCTTTATACAATTTATCGGCGTAGTAAGGTGCTATCGGCGCCATCAATTTTGCTACGATATTCAATGTATTATACAAGGTTTGATAAGCCGAAATTTTGTCAGTTCCCATTTGTCCTTTCCAAAACCGTCTTCTGCTCAAACGCACATACCAGTTGCTTAAATCGTCGATGACAAATTTGTAAATGGCACGTGCAACTTTTGTCGGTTCATAATCTTCGTAGAATTTGGTAACATTTTCAATCAAACTATTTAATTCCGATAAAATCCAACGGTCTAATTCGGGACGATTTTCATAAGCAATTTCATCTTCTTTGTACGTAAATCCGTCAACATTGGCATAAAGACTAAAAAATCCGTAGGTATTGTATAATGTGCCGAAAAATTTACGACGTACTTCTTCAATTCCTTTGACATCAAACTTCAAGTTATCCCAAGGGTTAGCATTGTAAATCATATACCAACGTGTGGCATCGGGGCTGTATTTTTCCAAAGTACTGAACGGATCAACGGCGTTGCCCAAACGTTTGGACATTTTTTGTCCTTTGGCATCCAATACCAATCCGTTTGATACGACATTTTTATAAGCAACCGAATCAAAAACCATCGTGGCAATCGTATGAAGCGTATAAAACCAACCGCGAGTTTGATCGACACCTTCGGCAATGAAATCGGCAGGGAAAAACTCGTTTTTATCTATTAAATCTTTGTTTTCAAAAGGATAGTGCCATTGAGCATAAGGCATCGAACCGGAATCAAACCAAACGTCGATTAAATCGGCTTCGCGTTTCATAGGTTTTCCGCTTTCGGACACCAAAATGACTTTATCGACATAGTTTTTATGAATATCAATTTTTTCGTAATTTTCGTCGGACATATCACCAACGACAAAATCTTTATAAGGATTTTCGCTCATCAATCCTGCTTCAACCGATTTGTTAATTTCGTTGATTAGTTCTTCAATCGAACCGATAATTTTTTCTTCGCTTCCGTCTTCGGTACGCCAAATAGGCAATGGAATACCCCAAAAACGTGAACGCGACAAGTTCCAATCGTTAGCGTTTGCCAACCATTGACCAAAACGTCCTTCGCCGGTCGATTTTGGTTTCCAGTTGATTGTTTTATTCAACTCAATTAAACGTTCACGCACTTGCGGCACTTTGATAAACCACGAATCCAACGGATAGTATAAAACCGGTTTATCCGTACGCCAACAGTGGGGATAGCTGTGTTTATGTTTTTCGGCATTAAAGGCGAGATTTTCGTTTTTCATCTTAATGATAATATCCACATCCACAGGACGTTGCGGTGTTTTTTCGTCTTCGCCATAATATTCTTGCTTAACGTAGCGACCTGCAAATTCGCCCATTTCTTTACGAAAACGTCCTTGTAAATCTACCAGCGGAACAGGATTTTCATTTTCATCTAACACCAACATTGGCGGAACACCCGCTTCTTTTGCCACTTTGGCATCGTCTTGACCAAAAGTCGGAGCAATGTGAACAATACCCGTACCGTCTTCGGTGGTTACGAAATTACCGGGAATGACCACAAAAGCATTTTCGGGATTTTCATAAGGCAAGGCATAAGGCAATAGTTGTTCGTATTTTATGCCCGTTAAATCTTTTCCTTTGAACTCTTGTAAGGTTTGATAAGGAATTTGTTTGCTCGTTTCGGCATCAAATTGATTAAAAATATTTTCATCATCAACAGCGATAAATTTCTTTCCAAAATGTTTGCCTACCAAGTTTTTAGCCAAGATAACGTATTGTTTTTGGAAAGTATAAGGATTGTAAGTTTTTACAAGAATATAATCAATTTTAGGACCTACTGCCAAAGCCGTATTTGAAGGCAAAGTCCAAGGGGTAGTCGTCCACGCTAGGAAATAAAGAGGTGCATCGAGATTTGAAAGATTTTCGGGTAAATTTTCATTTTTAACTTTAAATTGAGCCACTACGGTATTATCGGCAACATCGCGGTAGCAACCGGGCATATTCAACTCGTGTGTACTCAATCCTGTTCCCGCTTTGGGCGAATAAGGTTGAATGGTATAGCCTTTGTACAACAAACCTTTGTTATAAATTTGTTTCAATAGCCACCAAACCGATTCCATATATTTGGATTTGTAAGTGATATAAGGGTCTTTCATATCCACCCAATATCCCATTTCTTTGGTTAGTCGTTCCCATATATCGGTGTATTTCATTACCGAAGTTTTACAGGCTTGATTGTACTCATCGACGGATATTTTTTTACCGATATCTTCTTTGGTAATCCCTAGTGCTTTTTCGACGCCGAGTTCAACGGGAAGTCCGTGCGTATCCCAACCTGCTTTACGAGGCACACGATAACCTTGAAGCGTTTTGTAACGATTAAACAAATCCTTAACCGTACGACCCATTACGTGATGAATACCGGGCATTCCGTTAGCTGACGGCGGCCCTTCAAAAAATACAAAAGTTTTGTCTTTGGGTTTTGATTCCACCGATTTTTCAAAAATTTTATTTTCGTCCCAAAAAGCTTGTATTTCTTTGGCAAAAGCCGTTAAATCCAAGCCTTTATTTTCCTTAAAACGCTTCATAGAATGACTAATTTTATTTAATGAATTGCAAAAATACGATATTTCGTATATAAATGTATTAATTTTTATAAAAAAACAGAGCAAAGGCATTAATAAATATATAAGCTCAATAGGAGCGAAACCATTTGATAATAAAAATAATATGATTTCAGATTTGTGATTTGTGATTTGTGATTTGTGATTTGTGATTTCAGATTTAACTTTCATTTTTAAAAAATAATGAAAGCGTAATTGAAAAACGAAAACGAAATTTTTAACCATTAAAGGTCATTAAGCTCCAATAATCTTGATAATAAGTTGTATAATTAGAACTTTGCCTGAAATAATGCGTTTGCCCTGGAAGCGACGCCGATGCTAAAATAGTAATAAATATCTTTATTAAATAGACTAACATACTAATAATCAATAAAATACATAAACATCCGATTAACTATCGGACACGCCAATATATGGCTTAATCTATTTCTCGCAACGATACTAAGCTTTCATTAACAATTATAATCGTTTATTAAACTAAAAACTTTCCTTCAATTTTCCGATTTCTTCCAGATAATCTTCAACGAATTGAGAAAAAGCTCCTTCGCCGGCTTTGGCTCTTAAAATCCAATTGGCAACGTTTCGCACATAAAAAGGTGAAGTTATCGGTGTGGCGGATAAACCGGCTTTTTTCAATATATTCAAATCATCTATTGTACTACCGATATAGGCAACTTCCGACCAAGAAATTTTTTTCTTTTTTAAATAATCATTTAAAAATTTTTCCTTGTTTTTAATACCTGTCTTATAAGACTTTATGCCAAATTTAGCTATTCCTTTTTTTTCTGCTTCCGATTCTTCGCCGGAAATCAATAAAAATGGTATTTTATTCTTTTTCAACAAGTTAATACCTGTTAAATCATTGAAATTAAACTTCCAATACTCATTGCCGGAACCATTAATAAAAAACGATCCGTCTGTCCAAACGCCTTCTATTTCCGAAATAAAAATTTTAATCTTTGCTTTCATAATTATGTTTTAATTTTTTTTATTTTCTTCATAAATTAAATATAATTGAGATATAAATTACTATTACATTTAATTTACCACGTAGCAAAGTTAGTTATTTTTTTATAGAAATCAAATAAAAAATAATAAATCTGAATTTGTTAAATTATTCATAATTATCAGATTATTTTTTTAAAGAAAATATATTTATTTAAAGAAAAATTATAAATAATATAATTATCAATTCATTGTTAATAACTTCCATATAAAATATCAATTATTGATAAATTTGTTAATAACTTTTTAATAGAAAATGATAACTAAATTTGTTTTTAAACTCAAAATTATTATATGATATTTTATATTTTCTTATGCAACTTTTCTTATTAAAACTTATCAACACACTATTCACTTTTTATCAAAAGAATAAATTAAAAGTAAAAGTCTGCTAATCTGAATATTATTGTGTACTTTTGTGGCAATTAACAAAACGAACACACTATAACAATCATCATTTTTTCTTTTTAAAAATTTACAAAAAAAATTATATATATAATAAGTATTGAAAAAGTTGATAACTAAAAAAAAGTTTAAAAAATAAACAAAAATGAGTAAAAAAAATAAATCCCTATTGATTAAAATACTTCAAATTTTAGGTGCACACCCTAATAAATCTTTTAATTACAAACAAATTGCTTCAAAATTAGAGTTTGATTCTGCTGATATTAGAAAACAAATTCAAAAAGATTTAAAAAAATTAGTCAAGCAAAAAAAGATAAAAGAAACTTCAAAAGGAAAGTTTAAAATTATAGAAAATAAAATTTATGTAGGTGTCATTGATATGACTAATAACGGTAGCGGATTTGCTATTGTTGATAATTTGGATAAGGATATTTTTATACCTAATTACGATTTAAACAAAGCTTTAAACGGCGATTTGGTCGAAGTAAAAATTACCAAACAACGTCCCGGTAGAAATCCGCAAGGCGAAGTAATCAGAATTTTGGAACGTGCAAAAATACATTTTACCGGAATTGTTCAAATGTATCGCAATTATGCTTTTATCGACCCCGATGACCCTAAATTGTACAAAGAAATTTTTGTTAAAAAAGACAATATTAACGGTGCAAAAGACGGCGAAAAAGTAGTCGTTGAAATGTATGACTGGCCCCAAAAAGTCGGTAGCCCGTTGGGTAGAATTGTAAAAGTATTGGGAAAACCCGGCGACCACGATGTCGAAATTCACGCTATCTTGGATCAATATGATTTACCCTACGATTTTGACCCCGAAATTGAAAAATTTGCTTCGTCGCTTCCTACTGAAATTACTGATGACGAAGTAAAAAAACGCCGTGATATGCGTACCATTACAACTTTTACCATCGACCCGTTTGATGCCAAAGATTTTGACGATGCTCTATCAATAAAAAAACTCGATAACGGACATTATGAAATAGGTGTTCACATTGCCGATGTTTCTCATTATGTTCAGCCTGAAACCATTTTGGACGAAGAAGCCTACAACCGTGCTACTTCGGTTTATTTGGTTGATAGAGTGATTCCTATGTTGCCCGAAATTCTTTCAAACAACCTTTGTTCCTTGCGACCCAATGAAGATAAATTGACTTTCTCGGCGGTTTTTGAAATGGACGAAGAAGGAAAAATTTACAAGGATTGGTATGGGC
>JALSTJ010000436.1 GCA_026983815.1 Flavobacteriales bacterium | reverse complement strand
TTGGGTAATCAATCCGACAGATGTTACACAAATGGGAAGTTTTTTCAATACCGGAATTTATAATCCTGAAAAAACCATTGGACTTGCCGGAAGTATGGTAAAAGAACCAAAATATTATAAAATTAAATCCGGCGCCAATTTAAAAGAATTTTTATCAGATAAATTAAAATCCGGAGATTATAGAATTATCAGCGGAAATGTTTTAACAGGTGCTGATATTTCTAAGGATTTATTCTTAAATTTTTATGATAACGAAATTACAGTTATTCCTTTAGGAAAAAAATCAACTTTTATGGGTTGGTTGCCGTTTTTTGGACCCAATAGAAAAAGTTTCTACAGATTTAGTTTGCTGCCTTCTAATAAAGAAATGGATTTGGACGCCAATCTTTTTGGGGAAGAACGTGCGTTTGTCATGACTGATGAATATGAAAGTGTAATGCCCTTGGATATTTTTCCCGTTCATTTGCTCAAAGCAGCAATGATTGGCGATGTAGAAAAAATGGAAGCATTGGGAATTTTAGAAGTGGCTCCGGAAGACTTTGCCTTGCTGGATTATATCAGTTCATCAAAAATAGATACGCAATACATCATCCGTAAAGGATTGGATGTGATGCAAGTAGAAATGGAAAGTTAAAAATTAATAAATAGATAATATAAAATGAAATTTATAGAGAAATTTTTTAAGAAATACGAGCATTTGTTTCTCGAAGGAGGAAAATTCGAAAAGTATCACCCGGCATATCAAGCCATGTATACTTTTATGTTTGTCCCTGATGAAACAACCAAATATGGAGCTCATATTCGTGATTCCGTAGATTTAAAAAGAGTCATGTTTACCGTTGTATTGGCATTGATACCCGCTACTATTTTTGGAATGTGGAATGTAGGATATCAATATTACCACCAAGCAGGAACCGCATTTACAAATTGGGATGCTTTTGTTTACGGATTTTGGAAAGTTATTCCGTTGATTATCGTTTCTTATGTTGTAGGATTGGGAATTGAGTTTTATTTTTCCATTTTACGCGGACACGATGTCAATGAAGGTTATTTGGTAACCGGTTTACTTATACCCCTTATCATGCCGGTAACCATTCCTTTATGGATTCTGGCAATATCTGTAGCTTTTGCTGTAATTATCGGTAAAGAGGTATTTGGAGGAACGGGAATGAATATTCTCAATCCCGCATTGACAGCCAGAGCATTTACTTTTTTTGCTTATCCTACATTTATGTCGGGAAATGAAGTTTGGATTCCCAAACCCGAAAATGTTGATGCATATTCGGGTGAAACTATTTTGGGAGCATTAGGGCAAGGACATCAAATTGCTTATAATTGGAAAGATATGTTTTTTGGAACTATTCCCGGAAGTATCGGTGAAACTTCTGTATTGATGATTTTGATTGGTGCTGCATTATTGCTTTACACCAAAGTAGGAAGTTGGAGAATTATGTTATCTACTTTATTAGGGGCATCACTTATGGCATTTATTTTTAATCTTTGGGGAGCCAATGAATTGATGCGTTTTCCTTGGTGGCAACATCTATTGGTTGGTGGTTTGGCTTTTGGTTTGGTATTTATGGCTACTGATCCGGTTACTGCGGCTCAAACCCGTAGGGGAAAATGGATATATGGATTTTTAATCGGAATCTTTGCTATATTGATTCGGGTATTCAATCCTGCTTATCCCGAAGGAGTAATGTTGGCTATTTTATTGCTAAATGTTGTAGCGCCTACTATTGATTATTATGTAGTGCAAGCCAATATCAAAAAAAGAATGAAAAGATTTCAAAAACAAACGGCTTAATTGACAGTATTATGGACAGAAACAGTAATTTATATACCATATTTTTTGCTTCGATAGTTGTAGTTATCATTGGCGTACTGCTTTCATTGGCAGCAATGGGACTTAAACCTCTGCAAGAGCAAAACAAAAGACAAGAAAAAATGACCGATATTATGTATACCATCGGTTTGGATCAAGATAAATTATCATCCAAAGCAGTAGCGGAAGGATTAAAATTGAATTATAAAACCATAGAACAATATTTCAAAAAATATTTTATCAAACAATATGCTTTGAAAAGCAATGGTGATATCGACAAAAATGTAAAAGCTTTTGATATCAATATGAAGACCGAAATTAAAAAACCGGTTGAGGAACAACGTTTTCCAATTTTTATTGCTGATAAGGATGGAAAAACCTATTATGTGATTCCTCTTTACGGAAAAGGACTTTGGGATGATATATGGGGATATATAGCTTTGGAAGGAGATATGAATACAGTAGCCGGAGTAAAATTCGGACATAAAGGAGAAACACCAGGATTAGGAGCTGAAATCACAAAAAAATGGTTTGAAAACCAGTTTAAAGGTGAAAAAATATTGGATAAAGACGGAACTTATAAAGGAATTATCTTGTCAAAAACCAATAAAGATCCCAAAAATATGGATAAAGAAGATCACGAAGTAGATGCAATTTCGGGTGCAACTTTGACCAGTAATGGTGTCAGCAATATGATAAATGAAAGGTTGAAACATTACTTGCCCTTTTTTAAAAAAATAAAACAACAAAAAAAATAATTAGTTATGGCTAAAAAACATAAATGGTTAGATCTGGTAACAGATCCTTTAAATGAAAACAACCCAATTACTGTTCAAATTTTGGGTATATGTTCAGCATTGGCAATTACCGTTAAACTCATGCCGGCAATTGTCATGGCACTTTCCGTAATGGTTGTAGTGGCATTTAGTAACTTAATCATCTCATTGATACGTAATTATATTCCTACGCGAATTCGTATCATTATACAATTATTAGTTGTAGCGGCATTAGTAATCTTGGTAGACCAGATTTTAAGAGCTTTTGCTTATGATGTAAGTAAACAATTGTCCGTATTCGTAGGACTTATTATTACAAACTGTATCGTAATGGGACGTTTGGAAGCATTTGCAATGGGAAACAAACCTTTGGATTCGTTTCTTGATGGTATTGGAAATGGTGCAGGATATGGTTTGGTATTGATAATTGTAGCATTTTTTAGAGAATTGCTTGGTTCCGGAACTTTGTTTGATCATAAAGTAGTTCCTCAATGGCTTTATGACCATGGATATGTAAACAATGCCATGATGTTATTGCCCGCAATGGCATTGATAACTTTGGGAATTTATATTTGGGTGCAAAGAGCTTTGTATCCCGAATTAACCGAAAAAAACTAAACTTTTTATAGTATGGAATTAGTAAACATTTTTATTAGAAGTATTTTTATAGAAAATATGATTTTTGCCTTCTTCTTGGGTATGTGTTCTTATCTGGCTGTATCCAAAAAGGTAAAAACTGCAATGGGTCTGGGAGCAGCTGTTGTATTTGTTTTGGCGATAACCGTTCCGGTCAATTTCTTGATTGACAAGTATTTATTGCAACCCGGCGCATTGAAATGGTTAGATCCTTCATTGGCAAATATAGATTTAAGCTTTTTGAGTTTTATTATGTTTATTGCGGTCATTGCCGCTATGGTCCAATTGGTGGAAATGTTTGTTGAAAGATTTGCACCGGCATTATATTCATCATTGGGAATTTTCTTACCATTGATAGCGGTAAACTGTGCAATTTTAGGAGGCTCTTTGTTTATGCAACAAAAAGAATTTACAAGCGTATCCGAAACCATTGCTTATGGATTGGGTTCGGGTATCGGTTGGATGATGGCTATTGTTTTCTTGGCAGCTATTCGAGAAAAAATTTCATATTCAAATGTTCCAAAACCTTTAAGAGGGATAGGAATTACTTTTATAGTTACCGGATTGATGGCTATCGCTTTTATGGCTTTTATGGGAATTAAAATATAATAAAAAAAGATTTTAGAAGATGGATCAAAATATGACAAAAGTAATCATTGCAAGTGTAGTAGTTTTTCTTGTAATTGTGCTGATACTAGTAGTATTATTGCTTTGGGCAAAAGCAAAACTATTGCCTGGCGGCAAAGTAAAAATCAAAATAAATGGAGAAAAAGAAGTGGAAGTGGATTCAGGTAGTAGTTTGCTTGCAACTTTATCCAATGAAAAAATATTTTTACCTTCTGCCTGCGGTGGTGGTGGAACTTGCTTGCAGTGTAGAGTAAAAGTCAAAAGTGGTGGAGGTGAAATGTTACCTACCGAAGAACCTAACTTTACCTTGAAAGAGAAAGAAGAAGGTTGGCGTTTGGGTTGCCAAGTGAAGGTTAAAGAAGATATGGAAATTGAAGTCCCGGAAGAAGTATTCGGTGTGAAAAAATGGGATGCCAAAGTAGTTTCCAATTACAATGTCGCTTCCTTTATCAAAGAATTTGTAGTTGAAGTGCCTGAAGATATCAATTACAAACCCGGTGGATATATTCAAATAGATGTCCCCCCGGCAGTAATACCTTATAAAGATATTGATATTACAGCTCATCCCGAAGAACATCCCGGAGAACCCGAGAAATTCAAAGAGGATTGGGATAAATTCAACCTTTGGCCCTTGGTAATGAAAAATGACGAAGAGGTAACACGTGCTTATTCAATGGCGAGTTACCCCGCAGAAGGACGAAGAATTATGCTAAATGTTCGTATCGCAACTCCACCTTGGGACAGAGAAAAAAATGGTTGGATGGATGTTAATCCGGGAGTTGCCTCATCATATATTTTCTCACGCAAACCAGGTGATATAGTAAAAATCTCAGGACCTTACGGTGAATTCTTTATCAATGAGGATTCCGATTCAGAAATGGTTTATATCGGTGGTGGAGCAGGAATGGCACCAATGCGTTCGCATTTGTTCCATTTGTTTAAAACGTTAAAAACCAACAGAAAAGTTTCTTATTGGTATGGAGGACGTTCCAAACGTGAATTGTTCTATGTTGATCATTTCCGTGGATTGGAAAAAGAATTCCCGAATTTCAAATTCTATTTAGTCTTATCAGAGCCTCGACCCGAAGATGAATGGAAAGTAAAAGAATGTTTGGATTGTCCCGGAGATGGTTTTACAGGTTTTGTTCACCAAGCTTTATATGACAATTATTTGAGCAAACATGAAACACCTGAAGATATTGAATACTATTTCTGTGGTCCACCCATGATGAATAAAGCTGTGGTAAATATGCTTGATAATTTGGGTGTTCCACCTGAAAATATACGTTTTGATGATTTTGGAGGTTAGTTCATAATGTCTAATTTAATAAAAAAACCATTGAAATTTTCAATGGTTTTTTTATGTTGTTTGAGATTAATACCTTTGAAAATGAACAAATTTCCACTGATTGGGTTTGTTTTCTGATTCCAATTTATTTTCCAATGAATCCGGTAGCGCAGGAAAGAAATCTATTCCTGTAATTTTTTCAATACTATCAACCGGTACGGCAAAAACTTTCGGACTGACCAAACTATCGTGGTGTTTGATTAAAAATCCTATCATTTTCGGATGTTTCGGGTTGTAATCCAGCACAACTTTATAAAAATAATCGGGGACGGCAACTCGTTCTCTGCTGATGCGTTCCAATCCGGGTTTCAAAACACCGCCGGTTACCACATAAAGTTTTCCGTAGCGTTTTGCCCAATAACGCACTTGTTTTTCCAAGTCGTTCCAGATGCCACCATTAAAGTAATGATCCATTGGACTAACATTGGACGTGTAAAATGTTTCGTCAAAAGCTTCTTCCGAAAATCGACGGTCGGCAGCCGGCACCAAATGTCCTTTTTCGTAGCCATAAGGATAGTAATCTTTGTAGGATGGCGAACGCGTTTTTACTTTCGGGTCGCGTATAAAATAAGGTCTTTCACGTTGGGCTTTGCTGACTTCTTTTTTGGTCAAAACATAAGCAACCCATTCCGAATTTTCATATTTTTCGTTATAAGATAAAGTATAATATTTATGATGTACGACTTGTCCCGTTGTTGAAGTCGGTAGAAAATTAAAGGTATCCTTTTTGATACTAAAATTCTCATCATTTTCTTTTGACGATTGCTCATTGTTGCAAGAAAAACTCAATAAAATAAGCAGAAGCAATAAAAAATAAGTCGGTTTATATGATTTCATTTAAGTCTTGTATTTCGTTAATACCTATGATTTGTATATGATAATTTTCGGGGTTTATTTTGTTATGAGCCGAAATAAATATTTTTTCAAATCCCAATTTTTCCGCTTCCGAAATTCGTTGTTCGATACGTGTTACCGGACGCACTTCGCCGGTTAAACCCACTTCGCCCGCAAATGCCCAAACCGAAGGAATGGGATTGTCGTTATTTGATGATAAAATGGCGGTTGCTACTGCTAAATCGATAGCGGGGTCATCAATTTTTATACCGCCGGTAATATTCAAAAAAACATCTTTTGCTCCCAATTTAAACCCCATACGTTTTTCCAAAACCGCCAAAATCATATGCAAACGTTTGAT
>JALSTJ010000435.1 GCA_026983815.1 Flavobacteriales bacterium | reverse complement strand
TTTTTCAACATAGCATTATATCCTGAAGCAGCATTAAAAGAACCGGTTGTATTGTGGAAAAGTGTCCCCGTTCCTATAGCTGTATTATATGAACCTGATGTATTGGAATACAAACTTGATGCTCCTGTGGCTGTATTATAATTTCCGGAAATATTTTGCAATAATGAATTGGAACCTATAGCTACATTAGCATTTCCAGAAGTATTGCTATATAAAGTTTTATAACCGACAGCCGTATTTGAATAAGAAGAAAAATTAGAATACATCGATTGAAAACCAATTCCTATATTTTTATTATCATTACTGTTATCATTGAATCCAGCATCAATTCCCAAAAAAATAGAAGAACCGTCTTGTGTGCCGTCATTATCAGATTTTCCATCCAATAAATCATCAATTTTTTCGGCGCCATTACCATTGAGCAGCACCCAACTCGAACTCGGATTATGCCAATAATAAAATTTATTGTCTGTAGTTAAAAAAACAATCATTCCATTTTGTGCTGCTCCAGGGTTGGTTGCGGGAAAAGCATTAATTCTAGGCACCAAAATTCCGTCTGTATTCATTGGGGAAGCTTGATTACTTGCTACAACATCCAATTGAGCTTGGGGAGTGTTTGTCCCTATCCCTACTTGTGCATTTATTGAAAATAAAACAAGTGAAAATACAAATAATAATAAATTTTTCATAAAATCAGGTTTTTTATTTAATCTCTCAAAAGTAAAACCTGAATTTAATTTTCAATCCATGATTTATTTAAAGGTATAATTAATTGGATGAATACCTCTGTTTATCCGATAAATGGTAGAAAAAGTTTATTTTGAAATTTTTCCGGGGTTATTGGAAATAAAACTTTTCCAGCTACCATATTTTTTTTCACTGGTTTTATTTCCTGAATTAAAATAGTGACATACGGCAACTGCAAGTCCATCGGTAGCATCCAATTTGGTGGGAAGTGTTTTAATATTGAGCAATCGCTGAAGCATAGCCGCCACTTGTTCTTTGGAAGCATTTCCGTTACCAACAACAGCCATCTTTACTTTTTTGGGTAAATATTCGGTTATAGGAATTTCTCTTTGCAATCCGGCTGCCATAGCAACGCCTTGTGCCCTGCCGAGTTTTAACATTGATTGAACATTTTTTCCATAAAAGGGAGCTTCAATAGCCAATTCATCCGGGTGAAATTCGTCAATGATTTGGGTAGTGCGTTCAAAAATTTTTTTCAAACGTAAATAATGACTGTCATACTTGTTTAATATCAATTCGTCCATTAACAAAAGCTTCAGCTGATTACCTTCTATGCTTATCAATCCATATCCCATAACGGTAGTTCCCGGATCTATACCTAATATTAAATGCTCTTTTTTCAAAATTTTGTAGTAATTTGCATTTTTTATTCCCAACAAAGTTACACAAAAGCTTTTAATAAATGAATATAGCAGTTGCTTTAACAGATAAAATTTTGGATAAACTAAAATTGGTTTTGAAAATATCAATAAGCATATATGCCTTATGGTTTATTAGTCATCAGGATTTTAATTTGAATTTTTCTCTTGATAAAACCTTACAAATTTGGAGTATTTTATTAATTTTTTCTATACTCAATTGGTTTTTTGAAATAAAAAAATGGCAATTTTTAGCTGGAAATATTCAAAATATTAGTTTCTATACCGCTTTCAAACAAAGTCTTATCAGTTTTTCATGGGCTTTAGTAACCCCAAATCGTATTGGAGAATATGGGGCAAAAGCTTATTTTTATAAAGCTTTACATAGAAAAAATATTTTAGGACTGATTTTTATCGGAAACCTAAGTCAATTGTTTACAACCATAATTTTTGGAATAATTGCTGTTATTTTTTTGAATCAAAATGATTATTTTTTAAAAAAAATCATATCGGATAAAATATGGTTTATTGTTTTATTGTCAATAATTTCCATAGTATTTTTATATATTATTTACAAAAAGGTTTCTATTGAATTCATTATAAATTTTAAATTGCTAAAAAATTCTTTTTTCTATTCAGTTTTGAGATATTTGGCTTTTAGCACACAATTTTTCTTGCTATATTGGATTGTGGAAAAACATGGAAATCTCTTTCAAATATTGAATGCTATATATTTGACTTATCTTCTGGCTTCATTAGTTCCCGTATTGACTTATACCGATTGGGCTGTAAAAGGAGGTATTGCCACTTGGGTTTTTTCAAAATTGGGATTATCTATAACCTTCATAATACAAATTGTGGGAATTATGTGGATTTTTAATTTTATAATTCCTTTTATTTTGGGTATTTTATTCATGTGGAATTTTAATAGAACCAACTCATGACTATTATTGCCTTTATATTTTTGATACTTTATATACTTATGATTTTTTATGTCATGATTCTGATAAATAAAATCCCTCGATCAGAAATAGAAAAATCTGCATTTAAAACCCCTTTTTCTATAATTATTCCCTTTAAAAATGAAGCCCACAACTTACCTGCTCTACTAAATTCATTAAATCAATTAGATTATGATAAAAATTTTTTTGAAATTGTTTTCATTAATGATAAATCTACAGATAATGGAGAAAAAATTATCCAAAAATACCAAAGCATTTTACCAATACGGATTTTAAAAAATCAACGAAAAAGTAATTCGCCAAAAAAAGATGCACTGGAATGGGGTATTCAAAATTCAAAATTCAACTATATCATAACTACCGATGCCGATTGCATCATCCCAAAAAAGTGGTTGGAAACTTATAATGATTTCATTCTAAATAAACACCCGAAAATGATAGCCGGTCCTGTTACTTACACAGATAGTAAAAGGTTGTTTTTGCAATTTCAAACTTTGGAATTTTTGATTTTGCAAGCATTTACACAAGCCGGTTTTGCTCAAAAAAAACCTTTTCTTGCCAATGGAGCTAACTTATGTTTTGAAAAAATGGCTTTTTTTGAAGTCAAAGGATACCTAGGAAACAATCATTTAGCTTCGGGAGACGACGTGTTTTTATTAGAAAAATTTCATAAAAAATTTCATAATCAAATACTTTTTCTAAAAAACAAAAATGCTTTGGTTAAAACCAAACCGGCAGAAGATTTTCATCAATTAATACAACAAAAAGTTCGTTGGGCTTCAAAAATAAATTATAATAATTCAAAAATTTCGTTTTTTCTAGGTTTATTAATTCTGATAGTCAATCTATTTCAAATATTTTTTATAATAAGCTTGGTAAGTATTCCTGTTTTATCTATTATTTTTCTTTTCTTTAAGTTTTCTATAGATACTTTTTTTATTTTCAAAATCAATAGATTTTACAAAAATAATATTGATTTTTTTAAAATTATTTTTAGTGATTTTTTATATCCATTTTATTTATTCATAACTCTTGCAAATATTTCCAAAGGAAATTTTGAATGGAAAGACAATAAATATTGAGAAAATTCGTTTATTCATTGAAATAGAAAGAATATTTTTAAAATCAGTATTTAAAAACCAAAAAAATAAATATACTTTTGCAAAAAATAAAACTATGAACTACAACGCAAACACTAGTAATCAAGGAAGAGGAGCCGCTGTTTTAAAAATAGCGGTAATTGCCTTAGGAATTATGTTATTAGGTTTAGGTTATTATACCTATAGCACCTATAAAGAACTTTCGGCGCAAAATGATCTTTTAACAGATCAAAAAGAACAAATAATCAATGAATTAGATGAACTGAAAATTGATTATGACCAAAAAATCAAACAAAATTCAGAACTTTCAGGAAAAGTAGAAGAAGCTAAAAAACGTATTGAGACTCTCAAAGAAGAAATTCAAAAACAAAAGAAAATTACGGCTCGAGTTCTCAGAAAATATAAAAGAGAAATTGCCCGTTTAAAAGTAGAGCGTGACAAACTTTACAAAATAGCAGATTCCTTGCGTTTGGCCAATCAACAACTTACTGTTGAAAAGGATAGTTTGGCGGTTAATCTTGACCAACAAAAACAATTCAATGATACCTTATTAAATAAAAATGAAGAATTGTCCAAAACCCTGAATAAAGCCAAAATTCTTTATCCTACGAATATTCACGCTACAGGAGTAAAAATTAGAAAAAGCGGAAAAGTGATTGAAACCAGTAGAAAATGGAGAACACAACAAATTAGAGTTTGTTTTACCATACCAAAAAATGATATTTTGGATGCCGGAAAACAAGTTTTCTTTGTTCGCGTAGTAAATCCTGACGGAAAAGTTTTAGGAACTTTGGATACTATAGAAGTGGATGGAAATCAAGTACAAATAAGTAATGCAGAAGAAGTGGTATATGAAAACAAAGCGCTACAAGTTTGTAGCTTCGTCAAACCTAATGATGAGAAAAAAGAAATTATCAAAGGGGATTATTTAGTCGAAATTTACCAAAATGGAGTAAAAGTCGGAACGACACATATGACTTTGAAATAAAATCCATATTGTAAAATTAAAACCGAAAAGCTATCTTTGTGCATTCAAAGATAGCTTTTCTTTTTTATTAAAAATTATACATAATGAGTGACGAACAATTTAAAAAAGTGCTTTCGCACGCCAAAGAATACGGTTTTGTATTCCCTTCAAGCGAAATTTATGACGGATTAAGTGCTGTTTATGACTACGGTCCCAATGGCGTGGAACTGAAAAATAATATACGTCAATATTGGTACAAGGCAATGACACAATTACACCAAAATATCGTAGGATTGGATGCCGCCATTTTTATGCATCCGACCACTTGGAAAGCTTCGGGACACGTCGATGCGTTTAACGACCCTTTAATTGACAATAAAGATTCTAAAAAACGTTACCGTGCCGATGTTTTGATTGAAGATTATGTAGAAAAAATAGAAGGAAAGGTCAGAAAAGAAATCAAAAAAGCCAAAAAACGCTTTGGCGATGATTTTGACGAAGCCCAATTTGTTACTACTCACCCGCGAGTTGTAAAATATCGTGAACAGCAAAAAGAAATTATGCAACGAATGGCAAAATCTTTGGAAAACGGAGATTTAGCCGATGTAAAAGCACTCATCGAAGAATTAGGAATTGCCGACCCTGTTTCGGGTAGTAAAAATTGGACGGATGTCAAACAATTCAACCTGATGTTCGGCACAAAACTGGGAGCTTCCGCCGAAAATGCAACCGATTTGTTCCTTCGCCCCGAAACGGCACAAGGTATTTTTGTGAATTTCTTAAACGTTCAAAAAACCATGCGGATGAAAATTCCCTTTGGAATTGCACAAACGGGAAAAGCTTTTCGCAACGAAATAGTTGCCCGCCAGTTTATATTCCGTATGCGTGAATTTGAACAAATGGAAATGCAATTTTTTGTTCGTCCCGGCACACAAAAAGAATGGTTTGACCGGTGGAAAGCCGAACGTTTGAAATGGCATAAATCACTAGGATTTGGTGACGATTTTTATCGTTTTCACGACCACGAAAAATTAGCCCATTACGCCGATGCCGCTACCGATATAGAATTCAAATTTCCTTTCGGTTTCAAAGAATTGGAAGGTATTCACTCACGCACCGATTTTGATTTAAGTCAGCACGAAAAATATTCGGGTAAAAAATTACAATATTTCGATCCGGAAATCAACGAACGCTATACGCCTTATGTGATTGAAACTTCCATTGGTTTGGACAGAATGTTTTTAGCGGTATTTTCCGCTTCGTTACAAGACGAAGAATTACCCGACGGTTCTACAAGAGTGGTTATGAAAATTCCGGCGATTTTGGCACCGACCAAAGTGGCGGTTTTGCCCTTGCTAAAAAAAGACGGATTGCCCGAAATAGCCAATAAAATATTTGACGATTTAAAATGGGATTTCAAAGTCAGTTACGATGAAAAAGATGCCATCGGAAGACGATATCGTCGTCAAGATGCCGTAGGAACGCCCTACTGTATTACGGTAGATCATCAAACCAAAGACGACAATACGGTAACCTTGCGTGATAGAGATACAATGGAACAAATCCGTATCCCGATTGACAAATTGCGTCAGCATATCGCCGATAAATTTGATTTGCGGAATTGGTTGTAATAATTTTTCACTAATTTTAGCTTAAAATATAATAAATGACAGAGTTGTTATCCATAAAAGAAGCAAGCAAATGGGCGAGTAAATATTTAAAAAAGAATGTTACCGCCTCAAACATATCTTATCTTATTCAATATGGTAAAATAAAAAAATACGGTAATAACGGAACAACTGTTATTAATAAATACGAATTAAAAAAATATTATGAAAGCTTTAATGGTAAAAGAGAAATAAATTGGAAGGAAAAATTAGGCGATGATTTGAATTGGGCATTATCCTTTGACAATTTAAAAGAAAAAGATACCACAAAACATGTTCATCGTTTACACCCGTATAAAGGTAAATTTATTCCGCAATTGGTGGAATATTTTTTAGACGA
>JALSTJ010000434.1 GCA_026983815.1 Flavobacteriales bacterium | reverse complement strand
AGTATCGATTGAATTAGAGTAAATAATATATACGGTTGCCATAATAACTTACAATTTCGGAATAAACAAAAAACCCTAACTATTTAATTAAAAACAAGTTAGGGTTTTTGTGAGTACTCGGGGCGGGACTTGAACCCGCACGGACATTACTGTCCATTGGATTTTAAGTCCAACGTGTCTACCAATTCCACCACCCGAGCCCGTCGTTAGACTGTATAAAAAAAGAGCGAAAGACGGGACTCGAACCCGCGACATCCACCTTGGCAAGGTGGTGCTCTACCAACTGAGCTACTTTCGCATTGCGAATGCAAAGATAATAAGTTTTTAGAAATTGACAAATATTTTTTTCTTTATCCTTTGCATTTTTTTATATACTTGATTTTTAAAATTTTAAATGATAACAGGACAAACAAAAGTTATATTACAAATAATTTTAATTAATCTTACTACTGAAAACAATAGAAAATTAAAATTTTAACATTTTAAAAGTAAGGTTTCAAACTTATTGACGACCAATACTTTACAAACTAAAAGATATATTATGAAAACAAAAATTATTTATTTATTACTGATTCTGTCTTCAATTATGGAATTACAAGCACAAATTGTCATAACAAATGATAATTTTTTCAGCACACGCGACCAAATGTTTTTGGCAAATGAATTGTTTCAAAGCGGTGAACCTTATACCGAAGCATTAGGATATAATTTAGATGACCTGGACCCAATGGTTTTAAATCAGCCGGATTCTTTGGCATATACAACAGGTATTGAAAATTATGAATATTCACGTTATTTACTCAATACGGTAAACGGACGTTCAGGAATCGGTCTTCATATGATGTGGTCTCCTATAGTTACAGCCAAAGCTGCCATGCAACCTACGTCATTTGATGGTCAATTTACAGGAGGTACTCCCAATGGTTTCAAGGAAGATGATATGTTGATGATGATGATTGGGAAATTCGGACAACATGCTCATTTCACTCCTTTTGAGCATCCTTATCCTATTTATGCTGCCTTTAAATCGGGGAGTAGCGATTTGCCCCAAAATGTTGCCGCGGGATTTTTACATAATTTTGCCAGTACACATTGGGATCGCTCTTTGATGGATAAAACATTGAATTTGAGCGCCATGGCACAAACCATGTGGAAGCAGTATTATTGGGCGCAAGATATGCTAAGTGCTTTTCATGATGGAAATGACAATGAAATCTTGGCTGATGGAACCAATTCTCCCGATTTACCCGGCTCGCCGGATTTTGATCCAAGCAATGACATTTATTATGGAGGAAATAATATTGATGGGTTTATCGGGCAAGTGCTTACCGCTGAGGCAATAAATATGACAAAATTTACCATTTCAGCGTTGGCATATGATGGTAATACTTTGGGAAGTGTAAATCCCGCTACTTATGATCCTGCAAATGGAATCAAATATTTTCCTACGGCAATTGCAGTAACGGAGACCAATGTGGCAGCAGGATTGCCTCCAAAATTAAACAGTATGACAGTTACCGATGCACACAGCATGCTTTTCGATCAAATTTCATTTATTTTGGCAACTTCAAGTTTTAGAGACATGATGAATCCAAATGATAATTCCGATGCAGCACATTTGGCCTATCACGAAGTTTTTGATGGTTCTCCTTTTCCGGCACCCATGTCACAAACCGGAACCCCCGGTCCTTATGATTTAATGAGTGGTGCAGGGAAGGTTGCCTTTATGAATGTGATGGCTATGCATTTTGATGCGACTCATGGAACATTTGTGAATAGTTCTATGTTGGATACCAATGGTAATCCGGTTAGAGGAACTGAAATTTCAGCAGATAATGCCGGTTATATTTTGGTCGCTTTAACTCATTTTGCTAAATCCTATGCCGGAACTCCCTTGGAAAATATAGCAATAAATGGTATAAATGCACAAGCAAATTATATTTTGAATAATTTCAAAGATTTAGCCAATGGAGGCTATTACAGTACTTTCGATGTAAATACAGGCGGTGTAAGCCCGACAAATCTATCCGCTATGGGTTCTATTATACGCGGACTTTATGCAGCTTATCAAGCAACTAATAATATGGCTTATAAAGATGAAGCCGATGCCGGATATCAATATTTGATACAAAATTTTTATCTGCCTGCTGAACATGCTTTTCTAACCGAACTCGGAAATCCTCAAGCAACATATACTCCTTGGAACCTTGCAGTTTTATCCGGTGCATTAAGAGAGGCAAAACTGGTTTCCAATCAACCCGATGCAGCTGAAATTTATATCAGGACATTTAAAAAAGTTTATAATGCCATGATACGTTCCGAAGCAGAGGCAACCGGTGAAACAGGTAATGATTCTGATGCTGATGGAATTCCCTATATTGTAGGAAGCAATAAAGCTTTTGTTTTTGTTGCAGAAGCACAATTGAATTCTACTAGTGGTATTTCAGATATAAATTTAGAAAAATTAAATATCAATATTTATCCCAATCCTACATCCGGATTGATTAAAATCTCATATAATCCTAAAATTCTCAAGGATATGAACTTGATTGTTTCCGATATTACCGGAAGAGAAGTTTTGAGGCAAAATGTAATAATGGATTCATCTACTTCATTTAATTTGGATATTTCAGACTTTTCCAAAGGAATTTATTTATTTAACTTTTATCAAGGAGATCAAGCTATAAAAACTTTCAAAGTTATTAAACAATAATTCACTTTCCATACACATGTAAATCTAATAATGTGTTTTTTCAGCCAAATTGCCTTTGCCCGTTCGGGCAAAGGCAATTTTTGTAATTATATAAAAAAATAATCTATTTCTTTAAAAATTCATCAAAATCCTTGATTTTATATTCCGGTAGGTGATATTTTAAAGCTCTTTTTTGAAGTTTGACAAAATATTTTTTCTTGATTTTATCAAATTTTAGATGAGCTTCTTTTAAATCGGAATCTAATATAGCCAAATTTTTCATTTGCGAATTGGAAGGTTTATGATATTCTCCCACGATATTTTGATATAGCTTGGAAATCTTTTCTCTTAATTCCGGATCCGGTGTTTGGGTATAATTATCACCGGTAGTTTGCACCAAGTCTTTTTTCAAATTTTCCAATGGAGCAATCAATTTATTCGCTGTTTTTCCAATCTTTGGATTTTCTTTTTTAAGATTTTGAGCATATTTTACCATTTCATCTATTTGATAAACCAAATAAGCCAAGTCTTGGATCATATCATATAATTTCCATACGGTTTTCTCTTGAAATTTTCTTTCTTCCAAAGGAATTCCGGCAAAGTCATCGTATTTGGTTTCAAAATCATGTGTATATATTTTTTTTCCTTTTTTTAATTCAAGCGTATATTTACCGGCAGGGTAACGCGGAGCGACAAAACTCCCGAAACTAAAAGTTTTTCCTTTGGCAGAAACCGGAATTTTTCCTCTAAAATTCCAATTAACTTTATTTAAACCTTTTTGTTTCCCTGGTTGAAGTTTAACTACTTCTTTTCCGTCTTTATCCAAAATACGCATACTCATTTTTCCGAAAGTATGTCTTTTTTTCAATGAATAAATAAATTTTGCTTGATGTGTAGGATTGGAAGCAACATAAGAATCGCTAAACATAGGCGCACCAAAATCTTCCCGTTCCCGCATCACAAATGTCGGGGTAGGGAAGAAATGAACATTTTCTTGCAAAAGTTCGGGTTTAATTTCTCTTAAAGGGCTGATATCATCAATAATTATAATTCCTCTTCCATGCGTAGCCAATACCAAATCGTTGGTTTGACGTTGTAAGGTTACGTGATGAACCGGAACGGTAGGCATATTGTCGTTTTGGAATTTCATCCATTTTTTTCCGCCGTTTAAGCTGATATATAAACCATCTTCCGTGCCGAGATACAAAATATCGGGATTTACAAAATCCTCTTGAATACTTCGAGCAAAATCTTTGATGTCAGGTGTTGCCAAAGATTTCCATGTTTGACCATAGTCTGTTGTTTTATAAACATAAGGATTTCTGTCATTTAAAGTATGACGGTCAAAAACTGCATAGGCGGTTCCTTCATCAAAATTACTAGCTTCAATATGATACACCCAAGAATTTTCAGGCAGTCCGGGAATATTGGCTGTTAAGTTTTGCCAAGTTTTTCCACCGTTTTTTGTGATTTGAACATTTCCATCATCGGTTCCTATCCAAATGATTTGATCGTTTTTGGGCGATTCGGCAATAGTAAAGATGGTTCCGTAATTTTCAGCTCCCGAATTATCCACCGTTAGTCCTCCCGATTGGGCTTGATTTTGCTTGCTTTTATCGTTTTTGGTCAAATCGGGAGATATAATATTCCAATTATCACCCATATCATCGGAGCGATGTAAATATTGACTACCAACATAAACTCTATCGGGATGATTAGGACTGATTTGCAAAGCGGTATTCCAATTGAAACGCAATTTTTCTCCTTCTTTTTCGGCAAAAGGTTTGATGTCTCTTATTTGGTGTTTTACTTGATTATAACGCCAAATACCTTCGCCGGCTTGCATTTCGGAATAAATGATTTTTTTTGTAGGATGTCTGAAAGCTCTAAAACCGTCGCCGTAGCCAATTGCCGTCCAATCTTTTCCTTTGATTCCTCCGGAAGCTTCCGAAGGAGCAGTCCAACAACCGTTATCTTGTAAGCCCGTGTAAATATTGTAGGGTTGGGCATTATCTACGCTAACATAATATGCTTGTGCAACATTCAAATTTTGATTATGTATCAGAGTTTTTCCTCTGTCCCAAGAATAATAAAATCCTCCGTCGGTGGCAAAATACATACGTTTGGAATTGTCCTTATCATAAGCAATATCATGAATATCGGAGTGCATCCAACCGAAAGTTTTAAAAGTTTTTCCACCGTCTCTGCTGATATAACCTTGCAATCCGGCTTTGGAAACCGTATTTTCATCTTTCGGGTCAACTACCAAACGTCCGAAATAGAAGGGACGAACGGTGATTCCGAAATCTCCATTGGTTTTTTTCCAATTTTTTCCGGCATCTTCCGACACATAAAGTCCTTTGTCTTTATCTTTTTCGGATTCTATTACCGCATATAATTTTTTGGGATTGGAAGGTGCTACGGCAATAGCTATTCTCCCCAATTTCCCTTTGGGAAAACCGTTGTGGATTTTTTTCCAAGTTTTACCGCCGTCGGTGGTTTTGTATAAAGCCGAATTTTTACCTCCCGAATTAAAACTCCAAGGGGTTCTGCGAAATTGCCACATAGCGGCATATAAAATATCCGGATTTTTTGGGTCCATTACAATATCCGAAACACCTGTATCGGGCAAGCCGGCAAGTATTTTTTTCCAGGTTTTTCCTCCGTCGGTGGTTTTATATACCCCTCTTTTGTCATAATCGCCCCAGAGATGTCCCAATATGCCAACATACACGATATCGGTATTTTTCGGGTTGATTATAATGGCACTGATTCTTTCCGAATCGTCAAAACCTATTTTTTTCCAATTGTTACCGCCATCGGTTGATTTATACAATCCGTCTCCTACGGAAGTGCTGTTGCGGGTCCAAGTTTCACCGGTTCCCACCCAAACAACTTTATCGGGATTTTTGGGGTCCAATTTAACTACGCCGATAGACGAATTGTGTTTATTAAACATCGGGGAGAAATTTATTCCTCCGTCAATGGATTTCCAAACACCACCGCCTGCTGTTCCCACCCAAATGGTATTGTTATACTTGGGATGCATTTCAATATCCGTTAAACGTCCGCTGGTCAAAGCGGGACCTAATTGGCGAACCTTAAAAACGTTAAAAATTTGTTTTGCCGTAAAAGATTTTTGTCCGTAGCTCAAAAATGTAAAAGTCAATAAAACGGGTAGCAGAATTTTTTTCATGGTTGATTATTTTTTAAAAAACAAACTCTTGCCATTTTTCGGACAAGAGTTTGGTAAGTTTTTAGAAAAATTTATTTTCCTTGGTCTTTGGTGTCTTTTGCTTGATTCTCAGGAAATTTGAAAGCGCTATTATCCAAATTGGGATTGAGTTCTATGGAGTCTATTTTGACGGTTTGACCGGTCATTCCATTAAATTTATTTGTTGTGGTAAAAGGGAAATATATTCCGTTAACTTCTTGATAATCACTATAAACTTCTTGAACTTTTTTTCCTTGATAAGGACCTTCGGTAATGGGAGTTTCCTTGACTATCGGAACATAATTTTCCGTATCAAAATAGTAATAAGATATCTCGGGGACTTCTTTTCCGTCTTTCATAATCGGGTGTTCTGTCAATTTGATTTTATAAGTTTCTGTTCCTTCAATTTCTTCTTTTCCCATAAATTCCACTTTATATCCTTTTTCTTTGTAATTCAGAAAGGGATTTGGAAACTCATCTTTGGCATTTTTCTTAATGTTTTCCGTAGCTTCTTTATCCAATTTTTCCGGTTTTTGGTTCATCATATTCATTCCCCAAGCTTCGTTTCCGTCAAAAGCCATTTGGGTTATTTCTTTTCCTTGAAAATTAAATTTCATCAAGATTTTTCCAT
>JALSTJ010000433.1 GCA_026983815.1 Flavobacteriales bacterium | reverse complement strand
TGAGGTTGCCAAGGCATCGGCCAATTCTGCTTTGGGAGCAAAAACGGTAGCACTCAACAGTCCTGTTGCGGGATATCCTGTTTTGGGATTAATAATATGCGTATATCTGACGCCGTTAAAAATCACATATTTTTCATAATTTCCGGAAGTAACCACGGCATTTTCTTTTAATTCAAAAACACCAAAAGCTTTTTTCTTATTCATCGGGTTGGTAATGGCTATTGTCCAGGGGTTTCCGTCGGGTTTGGTGCCCCACGTATTCATATCTCCCGAGGCATTGATAATGCCTGCTTTAACACCTTTGGAAATGAGCAATTTTTTTGCTTTATCAGCCGCATATCCTTTACCGATAGCCCCAAAACCGATTTTCATTCCTTTTTTCTTTAAATAAACCGTTAGGTTTTTATCATCCAGTATAATATTCTGATAACCAACCTTTTCTACTGATTTTTTGATAGCTTCGGGAGAAGGCATTTTTTTCATACTCCCGTCAAATTTCCAAATTTTGTCCATCGATGCGTAGGAAATATCAAAAGCGCCTTCGGTCAAATCGGAAATGATTTTGGAACGCTTGATTAAATCAAACAACTCTTGGCTGACTTTAACCGGTTTGATGCCTGCGTTTCTATTGATTTTTGAAGTTTCGGATTTTGGATCCCAAGACGAAATGATTTTTTCAATCCGTTTGATTTCCGCAACCGCCCAATCGATATATTGGTCGCCTTGTTGTTGATTTTCGGCAACTACCGTTATATCAAACCGACTTCCCATCAATTTTAAGGTTCTTCCGAATATTTTTTGGGAATAAACATTTACGGAAACAAAAAGCCATATTGTCAGATAGAGATATTTCATTATTTGAATGAATTTAATTTTTCAATAAACTGCTTGGGAGAAATTTTTTCGTAGCCGGTTTCACCTATGATTTTCCCGTTTTTATCCAAGACCACAACCAATGGAAAAATACCGTTAGGGTTGTAGGTTTCGGCTAAATCGTCATTCTTTTTTTGCTGTTCGGCTGATAATCGATTTTTTCTTTTTCTGGGAAAATCGGCACGTAGCATCACATAATGTTCATTGGAATACGAAATAAATTCATCGGAACTCAATATCTCTTTTTCCAATTTTATGCAAGGAGTGCACCAATCCGAACCGGAAAAAACCAGCACAATTCGTTTGCTTTCTTTTTGTGCAATTTGTTTGGCTTCGTTAAAATCGTAATGCCAGTTTTGGGCAATAACGGGAGTTTGAGCCAATAAAAACACAAGCAAAATTAAAATGTTATTTTTCATTTGTTTAAAATTTTGTAACTTATTTAATAATGTGAGTTCATTTCATTAAAAACATTTTGTATGACTTTATTTATAATATTCGTTTATTTTACGATAAAACTTACAATTTGAGAAAAGACTGCTCTTTTTACAGATTAACAACACAAATGATTAGGAAAAAAACAGTAATTTAAGGTTAAGAGCAGTCTTTATTAGTTTATAATTTAAAATAGTTAATCGTCTCCACTTCCGTTATTATTGTCATCTTCGCCATCTCCATTGGCATCATTGTCTTGTCCGTCGGGAGTGCCATCGTTATCAGAGTCGGTATCCAAATAATTAGGAGTTCCATCATTATCTGAATCTTCATTGGCTACATTTCCATTTTGATCATCATAATTTTCATCGGCAGTCGGAATTCCGTCATTATCATCATCCGCATCTTGGTAATTAGGTGTTCCGTCTCCGTCGGAATCATCATCAATGGGTGTTCCGTTTTGATTGATATCTTCTTGATTATCGGGAATGGTATCATTATCATCATCGGTATCTTGATAATTGGCTGTTCCGTCATTATCAGTATCGCAACTATGTATCACAGTGGAGAAGTCCGTTTCATTGTTTACCGTCTGAATACTTCCATCCGCCATCTGAACATCAAAAGGAAAAGAAATTCCATTTATATACAAATTTTGTGTCATTCCTTGTGCTACTTGCAGCAACTCCGCACTATCGTTTATTTCAACAGTAGTTCCATTGTTGTATGATAAGGTTATCGGATAAAGGAAAGTGAAGCAAAAATCGTAATTTAATAAATCATCCACGCTAAATCCGTTGGACATTCTGCTACTTGGTTTGTTTGCCGTCGGGCTGTTGTCTTTTATATAAGTAGCAATCGTGATAAGTGTCTCACTATGAGTCATTTGTTTTTCATCGGGTGTAGTAACTTTGTTTTTTTTGCATGAATTCAGACTAAATGTCAAGATGCTTAGAATTAAAATTAAATTTATAGTTTTCATAATAATATTTTTTTAGTTTAACCGAATATTATGTGGCACATAATCACTCATAAAACGATTAAGGTCAAAAATACCTACCTTTTATATTGAAAAAAAATTTAAAATTCTGATAAATAATGATTTATAAGAACCTATTGCATATTCAAATCGTGTTATTTTTTTAATATTTTTATAAAATGGTAAAGTCGGAAGGATAATTTTTTATTGACTATTAACTGGTATTTTTTGGATATTTATAAAATAGAATTACATTTGTAATGAATGATACTTAACCGATGAATCATAAAGATATTTGTAAGGAAAAAGTTTTTGAAAAGGTTTATTTTGAGTATGCCAAAGACCTAAAAAGATTTCTTTACTTGAAATTTCAGGATTTGGAAACCGCAGAAGATGTAATGCAAGACACTTTTTTGAAACTCTGGAAAAATTGTCATAAAGTTAGTTTTGAAAAAGTCAAAAGTTATTTGTTTACTTTGGCAAATAATGCTTTTTTGGATATCAAAAAACACGAAAAGGTTGTTCGGAAACATCGTGAAAACAATAATTTTTCCCATTCAACATCCGAGTCCCCGGAATACCTTATGATTGAAGAAGAATTTTTGAAAAAAATTGAAAAAGCCATTGAAAATCTAACCGATAAACAAAGAGCGGTATTTATTTTGGGAAAAATTGAAAAGAAAAAATATAAAGAAATTGCAGCAGAATTGGGAATTAGCATAAAAGCTGTTGAAAAAAGAATGGTGTCGGCATTAGCAAAAATAAGAGAAGAAATCGGACATTTTTGATAAGGTAGGTTTTTTGTTAACTAAATCGTTATAAGAATAGAAATAAAATTATGGAACAAAAATACAATTTACTTTTTGCCCAATGGATGGAAGGAAAAATTTCGGATACGGAACTTAAACAACAAGTGCCGCAAGAAGTTTTTTTGTCTTTTCAAAAACTAAAAAAAGGTTTGGAAGTTTATAGTGAATTGGAGCAACCGGTAGATAAATCTTGGCAGGAATTGGAACAAAAAATAACAAATGTAAAATCTGTTAAACCAAAAAATAGTAGAATTTTGCGATTTATTTTACCGGCTGTTTCCATGGCGGCTATTTTGGTATTATTTTTTGCCATTAATAACTATTTTTCAACCGATTTAATCACAATACAAACCGCTGATAATCAAAACAAAACATATTTTTTGCCCGACCAATCGAAAGTTGTTTTGAGGGCTCATTCCACTTTGAAATTTCATCAAAAAAAATGGAACAAAAACAAGGAAGTCGAGTTGGAAGGGGAAGCTTATTTTGAAGTTACAAAAGGAAAAAAATTTGTGGTAAAAACTCACAATGGATGGGTAGAAGTTTTGGGAACTCATTTTACGGTTAAATCGATACGGGACATTTTTCAAGCCAAGTGTTATGAAGGAAAAATCAAAGTAAAGTTTCTTCGGCAGAAAAAGAGCCTTGTTTTGGCTTCCGGGATGGGAGTTGAAAAAATTCATCAAAAAATAAAAGAAATCCGTTGGAAACATCAAAATCAACCCCAATGGCTTGATCAATATATTGTATTTCAGCATAAACCCTTACAAGAGGTTTTGAAAAAAATTGAAGAAGTCTATTCCGTCAAATTTAACACTTCCGAGATTAATTTAAACAGAAAATTTTCGGGTAAAATCTTACAAAATAACTTACAAAAAACATTGAAAATCGTTTTGAATCCTATGGATTTAGATTATCAAATCAAAGGGGATAGCATCCTTTTGTTTCATCCGAAAATCAATAAGAAGTAAATGAAAAGAATTTTGTTGATCGGTTTGCTTATAAGTATCCAAAGCCATATATTGGCTCAGCATGCTTATCAAAATTCAGGTAACCGTCTGACGGATATCAAAGTAGTATTGGATAATTTGGAAAAAAAATTCAAAATCAATTTTTCATATCCCGATGACCTGATTCTTGGAAAAAAGGTTTATGCCCCCGATTATAAAAAAAATCTTGATGATATTCTTTTTGATTTACAAATTCAAACCGGAATAGATTTCAATAAAATCGATAGAAAATTTATTTATTTATCGCCAACACGAGCTAATCAATTGACACAAATCGTGGTGAAAGGATATTTGACACGAGGGATTTATAAAAACTCCGACGGTAGTTTCGGTTTTATGCCAAAAAAATTCGGTTTACTACCCGGACTTTCCAATCATGATGTTTTAGCCGCTATATTATTTCTGCCGGGAGTATCAAGCACTGACGGCAGTATTGGAAATTTTACCGTTCACGGAGGAAATATCGATGAAAACGGGATTTTATGGGATGGGATAAAAATATATCATCAAGGACATTTGTTTGGTATGATTTCTCCTTTTAATCCTTATGTTGTAGAACAAGTGAATTTTCTTTACAAAGGAACCGATGTGGAATTTCAGGATTTTTCTTCGGGAATTGTCAATATCCAAACCCAAAAAAAAATAACCAATCGACTGAAACTACAATCGGGATTTGACGGGCTTAGCGGTGATTTTATTTTGGAAATTCCCGTGATAAAAAACAAGTTGAGTTTACAAACATCATTCAGACGTTCTTATGAGGATGTATTGGAAACGGGAACCTTTGTAAAATATGAAGCGCAAGCCTTTCAAAATTCTAAAATAAATGATAAAAAATTTTATTTTAAGGATTACAATTTTAAATTGAATTTTTATCCGAATAAAAAAAATTATTTTGGCATTAGTTCTTTGCATATTGACAACGATTTGGAAAATGATTTACTGGATACGGAGCATAATAATTATCATGAAATATTGGATATGGAAAATGATGGTTTTTCTTTGGAATGGAATTATAAACCCGATAAAAACCGCCGTTGGAAAAATAATTTTACTTATTCTTCCTATTATTTTACCAATAGCTACAAAACCCGTTCGGTTTACCAAGCTGAAACAAATTTTAGCAAAGAGAATTTTATTAACAATGGAAATATAAAATCCGTATTTTATAAAACCAAGAAACAATATTTATGGAAAATCGGTTGGGAATCGGATTATAAACATATTCTATATAGTTTTCAAGAAAAAAACGGACTTACCTTGATGTTGGATCGGAACAATTCCAAGTTGCTTACTCATAGTTTTTTTGGAATGTTTCAATGGCACAAAAAACGATATTGGGATATTTCCATAGGTTTACGTTCCAATTATTACGTCGGATTCAAAAAACTTGTAGCAGAACCTCGTTTAAGAATCAACAGGTTTTTTGGGGATAATTTTCAATTGCAATGGACAGCCGATTATAAGCATCAACCTGTTGTTCAAATCCGACAAACCGTTTTAAGTGATTTAGACAGGCAACAAAAAATATGGCGTTTGGTGGACTTGAAAAGATATCCTATGCTGAAAAGTTATCAATATTCCGCCGGAATACTCTATAAAAAAAGAAATTTTAATATTGATTTGGATTTCTATTATAAACATACCCGCGGAATTACCAGTTATTCATTGGGTTTTCTCAATCCAGACGATCCGCAATTGCATCAAGGTCAGCAAAAAGCTTACGGGATTGATTTTTTCGGGAAAAGAAAATGGAAAAATTTTTCACTACAAATGAGTTATTCATATCTGATAGCTCAAAGACAATTTGACGGAATCAATCATGGAAAATGGTTTGTTTCGGATAATGAAATCAAACATAGTTTCTCATTGATAGCCAATTATCGTTATAAACATTGGGGGATAAGCTCCGGATGGAAAATCCGTTCGGGCTTGCCTTATACCGAATTGGAATTGACAGAAGATAATGATGGAGACATGAATGAAGGTTTTTATGAATTTGACGGCATCAACAGTGAAAGATTGCCGGTTTACTATCGTTTTGATTTTTCCGCCGGATACCATTTTATGCTTTCCAAGAAAAATAATATTCGAGCAAAAGCCGGAATTTCCTTAAAAAATTTTACTGATAATCAGGTGCAAACCGGAATGTATTACACAGGAAATAATTCCTTAAATGACCGGATAAGAGTTATCAAATCTTATTCGGTGGGTATCATTCCTAATTTTTCATTTCGGATAAAATTCTAATTATCCCGATGTTCAAAATCTTCGGGTTCATTTAGGCGTTGATATAAAACATAAGCCAATAAAACGAAAAAAACCAAAACCAACAAAAGATAAAACATTCCCAACCAAAACATTTTATTTAAGTTTTACAGCAGTTCCGTAAGCCAAAATTTCGGACATTCCTTGCATAATCATTGATGTGGTCATACGAATATTGATA
>JALSTJ010000432.1 GCA_026983815.1 Flavobacteriales bacterium | reverse complement strand
CCGAAAATATGCCCGATGCTATAAAAAATGCAGAAGTAAGCATCAATATTTTTTCTATTTTTTCAGGCAATGAATCTCGTGATAAAAAACTGATTGAATATCTCTTTCAGCATATGATGGAAACCAATAAAATCGATGTAAAAGTTACGGAAATCGATACCAAAAATTCGGTGGTAAAAGCAAAAATACGGATGAATAATCACGAAATGGAAGTGCCTTTGAAAATGACTGTCGATGAGCAAAAAGGACAATTATCCTTGGATGGAAAAATAGATTTGGTAAAAGATTTTGATGCTGCCGAACCTTTATATTTCCTTCATACCGCTTGTAAAGATAAACATACGGGGAAAGACGGTATCAGCAAAACTTGGCCGGAAGTTGCCATTCAAGCACAATTAAAATTTGATAAAAAATAAAATTGATGAGTAAACACATTCATTTTATTGCCATTGGCGGTGCCGCTATGCACAATCTATCCATTGCACTTCACAAAAAAGGATATAAAATAACCGGTAGCGACGACACTATTTTTGACCCTTCAAAATCAAGATTGGAAAAATACGGATTGTTGCCTGAAAAATTCGGTTGGTATCCCGAAAAAATTTCTTCGAAAATCGACGCAATTATTTTGGGAATGCACGCCAAACCCGATAATCCCGAACTGAAAAAAGCACAAGCACTCGGTTTACCGATTTATTCCTATCCCGAATATATCTACGAACAAACCAAAAATATGAACCGTGTCGTTATCGCAGGTTCGCACGGAAAAACTACTATTACTTCTATGGTGCTGCACGTTTTGGACAAGACGGGTAAAAAAGTAAACTATATGGTCGGCTCGCAACTCAAAGGTTTTGAGGTAATGGTAAAATTGGATGACGATTTGGATACCGTAATTTTGGAAGGAGACGAATATTTATCCTCGCCATTGGACAGCCGTCCGAAATTCTTATGGTATCGTCCGCATACAACGCTTATCAGTGGTATTGCTTGGGACCATAAAAACAAATTTCCAACCGAAGAAATCTATATCGACCAATTTAAAGATTATCTTAAAGTAGTAGAAAAAAATGGAAATATCATCTATAATGAAGAAGACGACAAAGTCAAACAAATTGTAGAAGAATTAAAAGGAAATATCAATAAAATACCTTATCGCACCCCCGACTATCACAATGAAGGAATGCAATATTTTTTGATTAATAAAGACACGGAAATCCCTTTAAAAATCATAGGACGTCATAATATTCAAAATTTGGAAGGCGCTAGAAAAATTTGCAATATCTTGGGAGTTTCCAATGATGATTTTGACGAAGCCATAAAAAGTTTTGAAGGCGCTCAACGACGTTTGGAAATCATTTACAAGGATAAGGGCACATTTGTTTTTAAAGACTTTGCACACGCACCGTCCAAAGCACAAGCAAGTGTAAATGCCGTCAAAGAAAGTTTTCCCGACAAAGAAGTTATTGCACTGTTGGAGTTGCATACGTATAGCAGTCTGGACAGCGAATTTTTGCCGCAATACAAAGGAAAGTTACAAAATGCAGATAAAGCAATCGTATTTTATTCACCACACGCCGTAAAAATCAAAGGACTCAAAAATATAGATGCCGAGACCATTAAAAAACAATTTGACCGTGAGGATTTAATCGTATATACCGAGCCGGAAAAATTGCATAAAGATTTGTTCGCTATGGATTTAAAAGGAAAAGTTCTGCTGATGATGAGTTCGGGAAATTACGGCGGTTTGGATGAAAAAGCTTTGATTGAAAAAATAAAATATTCCCGATGAAAAAACTCCCCATTACGCAATGGTCATTGGACGATCGTCCACGTGAAAAACTTTTGAAAAAAGGTGTGGAAGCATTGAGTAATGCCGAGCTGATTGCCATTTTAATAGGTTCGGGAAACAGGGATGAATCGGCGGTGGAGCTTGCCAAACGCATACTTTCCGAAGCGGACAATAATTTGAATGAATTGGGAAAATATACCATTAAAAATTTGATGCAATTCAAAGGAATCGGAGAAGCCAAAGCCATAAGCATAATTTCTGCATTGGAATTGGGTCGGCGTAGAAATTTGTCAGGCGCGCTGCAACGTCCCGAGATACTTTCATCCAAAGATGCTTTTGAATTGTTACATCCCCAATTAGCCGATAAAAATATCGAAGAATTTTGGGTCATCATTCTACGAAAAAACAAAGTTTTGGGAATGGAACGTATCAGCAGTGGCGGTTTGGATGCTTCAATGGTTGATATTCGTTTGTTAATAAAAACTTTGCTTGATAAAGAAGCTACTGCATTTATTGTAGCGCACAATCATCCTTCGGGAAACAAAAATCCCAGTAAAAGCGATATCAACTTGACTTCAAAAATTAAAGAAGCAAGCCAAATAATGAATTTGCAGCTTTTGGATCACTTGATACTTGCCAAAGACGACTATTTTAGTTTTGCAGATGAAAGAATTCTATAATAAAATAAAAAGGTCATGTAAATTTTGCATGACCTTTTATTTAAAAATTATAAAATTCTAATAAGCCGGATCAGGTGGACAATTCGGGTTATTTGCACGTTCTTGATCTGGATAGGGATAGAAATTGTTCACCCTTTCCAAATTACACCTACTTACATTATTCCAATCAATATTATCAAGATAATTTGGATAAAATCGTCTGTGAATTGACCAACGTTGTCCTTGCATAAATAATTCTATGGCATAGTTTTTATAAATTTCATCCAAAACATCTTGTTGGTTTGTAGCATCACCTGTCCAAGGTCCTAATGATGCACCTACTCCAAAAACATCGTCGGCCGGAGTTTTGGTTCTTACTTCATTAATTAGTGCTACAGCATCAGCCAATTGATTTGTTCTTGCTTTGGATTCGGCTTTAATCAACAGCATTTCTCCGGGTAAGTAAACAGGGATAGGTTTATTATCAGCATCCCAAAATCCTGCAGGATAATAAGTAACATTGCCACAATTATCATTTTTTGACACAGAACTATCCAAATAGAATGGTACTCTCATATCATTGTTGTCAGGTGCTTGTGTGCCCACTAAACCTAGATGTTCAAGAGGACTAAATCTTCTAGTTCTGCCTACTTTAATAGTATTGGCATAGATTGGATTTAATATAGAACCTGATTCGTAATACCATACGGAACGTTTGGTTAAATCAACCATGTCAGCTTCATTGTAAGCATTTTGATATTCTCCAAGATCTATATAATATCTTGCTTTTAAAGCATGGATTATATCAACAATAGAAAATTCGGGAGAAACGAGATTATTTATATAATTAATGGCATCAATGTTATTATTTAATTCGGCTAATGCTTGATCTAAAAAAAAGATAGCCTTTTGATATCCTTCTTCTCTGGAAACGAAATTTGCATTATCATCCAAATTGTTTTCTGTAGTTACTTGTTTCCAGTATTGAGATAAATAACCAGTTGTCATTCCTCTAAATAAATATGCGTAAGCTTTATATGCAGATTTCTTTGTTTGGAAGTCAGTTTCAGCATCAGCATTTACAAATTCTAATTTATCTATTCGGTTGATAATTTTTTCTGCTATCCCTCTATTTCTATGTAATTCTCTCCAAATTCCACTAATAGAAGAATTTATACCTGTTAATTCAGGGCCTCCATCAACCAATTGATACTCTGTTTCATAAGTCCTTAAATTTCCATTTTCTTTTGCAGTAAAACTTGGCGCATGAATTATACGGTAAAGAGATTTTGTTGCAAAATCTTTTGTCATACCTAATACAATGGCTTGATAAGCTTCCGGTTTACTGAAAAGGATATCTTCTTTTACATTGTTATGATTAACAAATTCTTTAGTACAACTTAAAATACCAAAACTTATTATTAGTAATATAATTAATTTTTTCATCGTTTATAATTTTTAAAATTTAATTTTTGCTCCAAAAGTATATGTTTTTGGAATAGGTATATTAGCATAATCTTGAGAACGTACCAAGTTAGATTTTCCCCAAGAATTTCCTTCAGGGTCATATCCCCAATAATTATCCCAAGAAATTAAATTGGAACCGCTCAAAGTAAACTGAATTGACTTAAGATACTTAATAGGTTTATTCCAGTTGTATGAAATAGATACATTTCTTAGTTTTACATAAGATCCATCTTCAATAAATGATTCATAAATTCCAAAACGTTTTCCATACCAACCTCTTGTATTATTATCTAGTTCATTGCCAGCAAACTCCCAACCTGTAAATATTGATGTACTAGAAAGTGGTAATGAATATGCCATACGTTTATCCCAATCCAAAACATTAAAACCTTGTGCTGCATCCAAAACAATATTTAAAGCAAGATTTTTATACTTGAAAGTATTTTTGAGTGAAATTGTATAATCAGGATTGGTTTTTCCTAAAACTTTTTTCAATACATCTCCTGTCGGTTGTCCATTACTATCAAAATGCTGTTCATAACTTTCGGTAAAACCATCACCATCTTTATCTATCATTATTCCTTTTGCCAACTGCGGATTACCGTTATTATCCAAAACCCAGTTTCCATTACTATCTGTTGCATAAAATGTTCCATAAAAAGTAGTCAATGGGTATCCGTTTGCAAGAATAGAGTTATCATTACCAAATACATTCAAACTTACAAAACCACCATCAATATTATTTACCTCATTTTTGTTTGTTGAGTAATTAATACCTATATCCCATTTAAAATTCTTATTATCCATAAGCTTAGAATTAAGACTTATTTCAATACCATCATTTGTTAATGTACCCACATTATTTATTTTTTTAGAATATCCGGATGAATAAGCTTTTGCAGTAGCCAATAATAGATTATAAACATTTTGATGATACATAGTAAATTCAATCCCTAACTTTCCATTTAACACAGCTGCATCAAAACCAAACTCCAATTCTTTGGTAACTTCTGTTTTTATATCTTTGTTACCATCTGTGTAATCCAATATATATGCGACTCCATTGTTGCCACTATGATTATCATAATAAGAATCAGACATATAAAGACTTCCTTCATAAGTATATAAGTATCCGGGATTAGTTAAAGCAGACATATTTCCGGCTTTACCCCAAGCAGCTCTCAATTTAAAACTATTTATATATTTTTCTATATTTTGCCAAAAATCAAAATCGGATAAAATCAATGACCCACTTATTTTTGGATAGAATGTATTTTCACTTGAATCAAACATTGAGGCTTTGTCCCAACGACCACCAATTGTTAAAAATAGTTTTTTATCAAAGTTAAAATTTTGTTGAAACCAAGTTCCCCAAATGGCATACTCAAAAATAGAACTGGTAGATTTGATTTCGTTAGTTCCATCCATAACTTCAAGGTTAGAAAATATTGGTAAAGTAGGTTTCCCTTGAAAATTATACATTTTTTTATCATATAAATATTGATAACCAACCCCTGTAGAAGCTTTGATATTATCTGTTAAGTCATAGTTATAATTAGCTTTTATATGTGAATTGAAATTTTGGTATTTATTATCCGTATGGTCTAATCGTCCGTCATGATCCGCCCCAAAACCATATGGCACTAGTAATTTACTGTTTGAACCTGTATAATCGTATCCGAAAGTATAATCAATTTTTAAATTATCAATTGGTTTAGCTTGTATTCCGAAATTTGTAATTACACGATCAATATTCAAATTTGCATCCACTCTATCTATACTTTCATAAGGATTTCCTTGCCAACCCATGCTGTTATATGTTCCATCCTCATTCTTTGGTTTTATTGAGTTGTCTGCAAATAAAATAGACTGTAGAGGAGCTAATACATAATCAGAATTTGAACCATAGGGTATTTCAATAGTCTTGTTTTTTGAATAAATAACATTTACGTTAGTCTTTAACCACTTACTAATTTTTTGATTTAATTTCAAATTTATATTTTTGCGATTATAGTTAGAATTTCTAATTATTCCCTCGTTATTCAATATAGATGCTGCAATCATATATGAGGTGTATTCAGTTCCACCACTTACATTTACGCCAGTATATTCACCATAAGCTTTTCTAAAAATATATGATTGAAAATCATAACGCTTTTCAATAGGTACCGGTACTATATTTCCGCTAACATTTCCCCATTTATATAAACTTGTATTAATTGGTTTAAGTTTTCTAACACTACTTATACTTAAATTTGAAGTTATGGTAACACTAGGTTCACCTGTTTTTCCTTTCTTTGTGAAAATTTGAATAATACCGTTACTCGCCATAGATCCATACATAGCTGATGCGGCTGGACCATTTACTACTTCAATTCTATCAATATCGTTCATGTCTATATCAGATAAAGGATCTGAACTACCGCCAGAACCAACTCCTGAACGCTCTTGATTATTTATTATCATTCCATCAATCATTATTAATGGATCTGAACTTCCGAGAATTGTTGAAGGTCCCCTTAAACGAATGGAAAAACTAGGCGATGCGGAACCATTGTTTCGCATAATTTGAGCACCGGGTAAATTCCCTTGTAATGCTTCACTTATATTTGCAGCATTACGAGAAGGTAGGTCTTCGGCTTTAACCGAATGAATCACCGAACCTAATTGTTTCTTGGTAACGATACCACTTTGAGCGGTAACTACTACTTCGTCTAATCCCAAAGCATCGTCTTGCAAAACAAAATCCAATTTGGGACCGGTTACGGTTTTTACTTGTGATTTCATCCCGA
>JALSTJ010000431.1 GCA_026983815.1 Flavobacteriales bacterium | reverse complement strand
GCATTTTATGGTCCCAAATTGGATTTTATGGTAAAAGATGCTTTGGGCAGAAGTTGGCAATTGGGAACCATTCAAGTAGATTACAATCTGCCCGAACGATTTGATTTGACCTATACCGGTGCCGATAACAAACCCCATCGTCCAGTGATGATACATCGTGCGCCTTTTGGCTCTATGGAAAGATTTATCGCCATTTTGTTAGAACATACCGGAGGAAATTTACCTTTATGGCTCACTCCCGAACAAGTTAAAATTTTGCCTATCAGCGAAAAATATGAGAAATATGCAAAAAAAGTTTTAAATTTGCTGCAAATTTCCGATATTCGCGCCACAATTGACGACCGAAATGAGAAGGTAGGTAGAAAGATACGCGATGCCGAGGTAATGAAAACACCCTTTATGGTGATTATCGGAGAGCAAGAACAACAGAACGGCACGGTTTCTGTGAGAAAACACCGTGAAGGAGATTTGGGTTCAATGAAGATTGAAGAATTTATAGAGAGGATAAAACAGGAAGAAACCAAAGATCTAAAAGAACTGAAATAATAACCCTAAAAATATAATAAAATAGCAATACGTAGAAGACGCAGTAGAAGACCGGGTAGAGTAATTAAAAAAAACCCGCATCGTATTAACGATGAAATCACCGCAAGAGAAGTTCGCTTGGTTGGTGATAATGTCGAAGTAGGTGTATATCCTTTGTCCAAAGCATTACAGATGGCAGAGGAAATGGGATTGGATTTGGCTGAAATATCGCCCAAAGCCGATCCACCTGTTTGCAAAATTTTGGATTACAAGAAATTCTTGTATGACCAAAAGAAAAAGGAAAAAGCAATTAAATCCAAAACTCAAAAGGTTACGGTAAAAGAAATCCGTTTTGGACCAAATACCGATGACCATGATTATGAGTTTAAGAAAAAACATGCGATTAATTTTCTCCAAGACGGGAACAAATTAAAAGCTTATGTTTTTTTCAAAGGACGTTCCATTATTTTCAAGGAACAAGGTCAAATTTTATTGCTTCGTCTGGCTCAAGATTTGGAGGAATACGGTAAAGTGGAACAATTACCAAAATTGGAAGGAAAGAAAATGATTATGTTGATGGCGCCCAGATCTCAGAAAAAGAAAAAATAAAGATATAGATATAAATAAAAAAAGAAGAAGGATTATGCCAAAATTAAAGACCAAAGCAAGTGCCAAAAAAAGATTTAAATTTACGGGCACAGGAAAAATCAAAAGAAAACACGCTTATAAAAGTCACATATTGACTAAAAAATCCAAAAAGCGTAAACTAAAATTGACGCATGCCACTTTAGTGAGTGATGCAGACAAAAAAAACGTATTACAATCATTAGGGATGAAATAAACCCTTTTGATATGTGGTAGATTTATTAACCCTGGAACAGTGCAAAAAAGAAAAAAATCGTTAAATCGATGCCTGTTACAAAAAAATCAAAATTATGCCTAGATCAGTAAATTCAGTAGCAAAAAGAAGAAGAAGAAAGAAAATCCTTAAACAAGCCAAAGGATATTTCGGAAGAAGAAAAAATGTATATACCGTAGCAAAAAATGCGGTAGAGAAAGCAATGCTCTATGCCTATAGAGATCGAAAACAAAAGAAACGTAACTTTAGAAGTTTATGGATTCAACGTATCAATGCGGCAGCACGCTTGCACGGAATGTCTTATTCTCAGTTTATGGGAAAAATTCATGCCAATAATATCGATTTGAACCGAAAAGTTCTAGCCGATTTGGCAATGAACCATCCCGAAGCTTTTAAAGCATTGGTTGAAAAAATTAAATAAAGGATAACATTTATATTTATATCTTTTTTAAAACAAGCATGATCAATGATCATGCTTGTTTTTTTTAACATTTCTTTTCTTATATTTTTAAAGTTATTTGCTATATTTACGCCAACATCTAAAATTTTATATATTTTTTTTTAAAATAAACTTTATGAAGAAAACATTTTATATCCTCATTTTATTATCCTTTCTTTATTCCTGTAAGAATAACCAAAAAAAAGAAAATTTTGCAAAAATACTTAGGTCAAAACATGAACAATTTCTGGCACAATCACCTTTTCAAAAAAGTTTACAATTAACCAATAAGCAAAGAAAAGAAAAAGGAATTGCTCCTAACCCTTATTTGGAAAGACAATGGGAATTGACCATGAATCCCAAATTAGGAAGACCTACACCTGAAAAATTGTATCAATTGCAGATACAATTAAAAAAATTCAGAGAAACTCACAAAGCTGTTCCAGGTGATAATGGAAACAACTGGGTGGAACGGGGGCCTGATAATGTAGGTGGAAGAGCCAAGGCGGTATTATTTGACCCTAATGATGCATCGGGAAAAAGAGTTTTTGCCGGAAGCGTTAGTGGCGGATTATGGTATAATAATGATATTACCAATCCCAATTCTCCATGGCAACTGACAGACATGCCAGGGAATATGGCCGTAACCTCAATTGATGTTGATCCCAATAATACCCATATTTTTTATGTTGGAACCGGCGAATCTTATTCTGGAGGAGCAGTTAATGGAAACGGAATATGGAAAAGCACTGACGGCGGATATCATTGGACCCATATTTTTGGTGGACAAAACGGACAAGCCCAATTTATCACCAATGCCAATTTACATATACAATCTCCCTCCGGTTTACAAGGAGATTTTCATGCCGTTTCTGCAGCTTTTGGACCAGACTTAACATCCGTTTCCGGACAATTGGTTTTGGCAGATGATGGCACAAGCAATCCATTGGAAGCTTGTAATCCTTTAGCTAATGCAGGAGCAATCAATGGAAAGATAGCTGTCATTCAAAGAGGCACTTGCTTTTTTGTTGATAAAGTTATGAATGCGCAAAATGCCGGAGCCATAGGTGTCCTAATGATTAATAACGTATCAGGTGACCCCATAATTATGGGAGGAACAAACTCTAATATAACAATTCCATCGGTCATGATTTCTAAAAATGACGGACAAGCTATTATTGATGCACTGAACAATAATCAAAATATTCAAGTCAACATTACCGATACCGGTTCAAATATTGCCATTGGATATCTGGTTCCCGGAATCACCCATATCAATGATATTTTGACTAGAAATAATAATGGGACCACTGAAATTTATGCAAGTGCCGGAGATTCCTATTATTCCGATGCTTCAGTATATACGGTTTTGGGACATGGCTATCAAGGTTTATATAAGTCTGTTGATAATGGTAATACTTGGACACAAATTTCATTACCCGACACTCCCGATGATGGAAAATATATTCCTTTTGATTTGGAATTGGGTGCTGATAACAGTATTTGGTTATCTACAACCAATTCTTATGTATATAATGGAAATTATGGAGCAATATTTCATTCAAACGATGGAAATAATTTTGTTATAAAGTATCCTTTTAATGGAACTGGCAGGATAGAACTTGCCACATCAAAATCTGATGCTAACAAACTTTATGCAATCATTGTTTCTACTTCCAATAGAAAACCTAGTATTTTCAAAACTACTGACGGATTTAATAATCTCACATTAGTAAATATGCCAAATGGTGATTCGACCCCTTCAGATGATTTTACTAATGGACAATCTTTTTATGATTTGGCCATTGAAGTGGACCCCAATGATGACGAAACGGTTTATGTAGGAGGAATCGATTGGTTTAAATCAACAAATGGAGGAAATTCGTGGACACAAATCACCTCGGGATATGGTTTTTCAGGATCAAATATTCATCCGGATCAACATGGAATAACTTTTAATGGATCACAAAATATCTTGATAGCCAATGATGGTGGTATTGCATACTCTTCAAACGCAGGAGGAAGTTTCTCTCCTAGAAATCATAATTTTAATGCAACCCAATTTTACCATATGGCTGTTGTACCAACCGGATCATTAAATGGAGAAAATTTTTTGGCTGGTGCTCAAGATAATGGCACTCAAATGTTCAGAAATGCTCAATCCGGAATAAATTCTTCCAGTGAAGCTCAAGGAGGTGATGGTGCCTATTGCTTTTTTGATCAAGATGGAACAGATAAATATCGTATTTCAAATTATGTATATAACAACAATATTCAATTATATAATTATCAAAACGGTTCCAGCTCTACTGTCAATTCAGATTTTGGAAATAACGGAGATTTTATCAATCAGGAAGCTTTGGATTCTCACTTGAATATTTTATATACCAATTACAGCACTAGATCAGCTAACGGAAATACTTATCGATTGAGAAGATACAAAAATTTGTTAGGAAATATTCAAAAAACTATTATCCAAGACCCTTTGATGAATTCTTTTCCTACTGCTCTTAAAGTTTCTCCCTACACAAATAATGCTTCAAAACTTTTTGTCGGATTACAAAATTCCAAACTTTTGCGTGTAGATAATGCGGATACCAACCCTGTGTTCAATAATATCTCAAGCCCTGATTTTATTGGAAGTATTTCGGATATTGAATTTGGAGATAATGAAAACAAAATCTTTATTACTTTCTTTAATTATGGTGTAACTAGTATTTTTTATACCGAAGATGGAGGCACAACTTGGACTGCGAAAGAAGGAAATCTACCCGATATTCCTGTAAATTGTATTTTGCAAAACCCATTACGTCCGGAAGAAGTTATTATTGGGACCGATTTGGGCGTTTGGAGAACTAACAATTTCTTTGATGCACAACCTCATTGGCAACAAGCATATAATGGCATGAGTAGTGTAAAAGTAACCGATTTGGAAATGCGAAACGATTATAAAGTTTATGCTTCTACTTACGGAAGAGGAATTTTCTCGGGAATGTTCACTTCAACTTCCGATGTTGAAAATGTGGATAAAGAAAAACCATTAAAAATTTATCCAAATCCCGTGCTTGATGTTTTGAATATTGATTTGCCTGATGCTTCATTAAAGGAATTGATTATTTATGATATGAAAGGAAAGGAAATTATTAATAAAAGTCAATCATTGTATAAGAGCATTGATGTTTCTTATTTGAAAAAAGGAACTTATTTGGTAAAAATTATTAGTTCTGACGGTATCTATACCGATAAATTTATAAAATTATAGCTTTCCTATTTTTTTTATTATAAACGGAAAGATTTGATCTTTCCGTTTTTTATTTCAATTATTTTGTATAAATTGGGTTGTCTATTTCATTTCCTATGTTTGATTGGTTCTACAATATTAAATTTACTAGAAGCCAAAGGGTTGGCATATTGTTTTTGCTAGGAATTGTCTTTGTGCTACAAATTTATATTATTTATTTGAATTCATATTCTTCGGCAGATAATTTTAGTAATAGAAATATACCAAAAGATTTAGTCAAGCAATATGATTCATTAAAACAAATACGACAACAGCAGAAAAAAATTAAGATTTATCCTTTTAATCCTAATTATCTTACCGATAGCAAAGCATATTTCTTGGGAATTGACTTAAAAAGCTTGAACAGAATAAAAGCTTATCGACAGCAAGGCAAATATTTTGATTCGAAAGAGGATTTTAAAAAAATTGCAGGGATATCCGACTCTTTATATAATATTTTGGAACCTTATATTGATGTTCCGAATTTTGTAAATAAAAGAAATTACATAAAGACTTATAAGCTCAGCACTAAAAATATCAATAAGGCAACTGCACAAGATTTAAGGTATATAAACGGAATAGGAGAAGTATTGTCAAACAGGATAATCAAATATAGAAATTCAATTGGGGGATTTAAGGATAAAGCGCAATTAACCAAAGTTTACGGATTGGAAAAGGAAGTAATCGATAGGATTTGGAAAATATTTTATCTGCCAAAGAATGATATTTCAAAAATTCCGGTAACCAAGCAGGCAATAAATACGGCTAATGAGGAAGAATTAAAACAAGTTTACGGAATAGGTGATAAATTAGCCAAACGGATTCTTGTTTATAGAAACAAACTCGGCGGTTTTACAATTAAGGAACAATTAAATGAAGTTTATGGTTTAAAACCGGAAGTAATCCAAGAATTATGGAGATATTTTGACATAAAACATCCCCGAAAGATTGAGCATAAGATAGATTTGAATGAAGCCAATATTAAAGATTTGGCAAAAAATCCATATATTGATTATCAATTGGCAAAAAAAATTGTTTCCTACAGGACCATACATGGTGGTTTCAATAATTTTGAAGAACTGAAAAAAGTAAAGGATTTTCCAATAAAAAAATTAAAAATTATAAAATTGTTTTTAAAAATAGAATAACATAATACATTTGATTATAATCATCCATAATAAAAAATTTTTATAACTTTAAGGATAAAAATTTAATATATGTTGACAAAGGTTTATGGAGGAGCCATTTACGGTATCGAAGCCTTTCCTATTACAGTTGAAGTAAATGTGGATAAAGGTATAGGTTATCATTTGGTAGGTTTACCCGATAAAGCGGTAAGTGAGAGTAGTTATCGTATTTCCGCTGCTTTGCAAAATACCGGATACAGATTGCCCGGAAAAAAGTTTATAGTGAACCTTGCACCGGCAGATTTGCGTAAAGAAGGTTCGGCTTATGATTTGACCATTGCCATAGGAATTCTCAATGCAACAGGACAAATAAAAGCAGAAAATCTGGACAAATATATGATTATGGGCGAGCTTTCGTTGGACGGAAGTTTACAACCCATCAAAGGGACTTTGCCTATTGCACTCAAAGCCAAAGCAGAAGGTTTTGAAGGGATTATATTGCCTAAGC
>JALSTJ010000430.1 GCA_026983815.1 Flavobacteriales bacterium | reverse complement strand
TTTAATTTTATAATATTTTGGTTCTTTTACCATACTTCCGGCAAGTCCAATGGTTTTTTCAGGATTATAAATTCCGGTATTGAAAAAACTTCCCATTTGTGTAACATCTGTCGGATTGATTACCCAAATTCTATCACCTTTGGCAATCGGCTCAAATTTTTCTATATGAATACTTGGATTTCCAACCGGATGAGGTCCTTCTGCTTTAATCACTTCAACGCCTTCGGTATCTTCGAGTTTTGAAGCGATTTTATTGTTCAAAATCAGATAAATCTTACCCGAAGTTAAATTTTTCAAGGCATTTATTCCGGTTTGAAAATCTTTTAAATGATCTTTCAAAGTAAATTCATAATCCACTCCCAAAGGAGCAGAATCAAATGCCGAGATAAAAATAGCTTTGGGTTCGTCATCGGGTTTTGCTATCACATCATATGGACGTTGCTTGATGGTTGCAAACAAACCGCTTTCCAATAAGGAATTTAATATTTCTTCCCGATTTAGGTTTTTTGGATTTTTTACACCAAAATCTTTAAATTCATCTTTTTCATCAGCTTGAATTAAGATTTTTAGGATTTTTCTTTTTTCTCCACGAATGACATCTTCGATAATACCACTTACCGGAGAGGTAAATTTGATTCGCTCATCATACTTATGATAAAAAACAGGTTCTCCCGCTTTTACCCGATCTCCCGGTCGAACTGTTAATCTTGGATTAATTCCATAAAACTCAACAGGACGCAGAGCATATTGTTTGGAACGGGGTGCAAGCTCAACTTTAGCTTGCGGCCTCCCTTTCAAATGAATATCCAAGCCCTTTGATATTTTAATTTGTTTATGCATAATTGTATATTAATTCAATTAATTTAATTTTCAGTTCACAAATTTAGGAAATTGAATTGTAATTATTATGACATTTGTCTTTTATTTTGCTTATTTTTGTATCATATTTCTATTATTTTTTATGGATATAAAAATTTACCGTTTTGAGCCTTTCACTTATGAAAATTCTATAAAGGATGCCGTGGATCTATGCAAACAGTATGGTTTTAGTCATATTCCCGTGGTTAAAAATAGAATTTTCAGAGGTATGGCTCGTTGTGATGATTTAATCAACCTAGAAAACTTTGAGGAGTTTGAACATTTGATAGAAAAAATATATGTGTCTGATCAAATGACTTGGACGGAAATTTTATCTATTATGATGAATAATGAAGCCAATATTGTAGGAGTTTTGGATAGGGGTGGTAATTATATGGGAATTGCTTTGCTTGATGATATTTTGGAATATTTATCTGAAAAAGCATTTATCTCGATGAAAGGTTATATCATTACCATCAAAAAAAACACTTCCGATTTTTCTGTCAGTCAAATTGCACAAATCGTAGAATCCGATGGAGGTAAAATTCTTGGAATTTTAGTGAATAACACCAATGGAGAAACAGAAGTGGAAATCAAAATACAAACTGAGGATATCAATGAAATTATTCAAACTTTTCGCAGGTATGATTATATCATTATCAGTCAAATTGATGAGGATTTACATCTTCAAGAACTCAAAGAACATTCTGCATTTTTAAAACGTTATTTGGAAATAGGAGAATAATCATTCTACCATTGCTAAAGTTGCTATACTTAGTTTGGCTTCGTTTATTTTTAACAATTCTTTGGCAGCAGATTCCAAAGTAGCTCCTGTGGTCATAACGTCATCAATCAATAAAAAATGTTTCCCCGAAAATTTTTCCGGTTGTTTCAATTGGAAAATTCCCTGTACATTTTCTTTTCTTTCTTGCATATTTTTATGCGTTTGAGATTTATTATGTTTAACTTTGATTAATAGATTTTCCTCACAACTACAATTGAGTTTGTCCGCCAAAGTTTTACATAAAAAAGTTAATTGATTGTATCCGCGTTTTTTATATTTCTTGGGATGTAAAGGTATCGGAATGATAAAATCAAATTGGGGATATTCTTTATTTTCATTAATTCTTTCAGCCATTATTTTTCCAAATAATTCTCCTATCTCTTGATGATTTTTGTATTTGAGTTGATGCAAAATTTCTTGTATGTTCCCTCTTTTCCTAAAATATACTAATGAATAAGCTCCTTCAATATTTATATAAGGAGACAATTTTTGATACATCAGATTGTTAGTGCCGATAAGAAAATGTGTATAGGGAAGCTCAGAAAGGCAATGATGACAAATCGATTGTTCGTCGTCAGTTAAAATATTTTTACATGCCAAACAAGTTTTAGGAAAAAATAACTGAGATAAATTTGATAATAATTTTTTCATGAAAACAAATAAAGGGGCAAAGCCCCTTTAAATTATTTTTTTTCTTTGAGATATTCTTTGATTTTGTTTTCCAACTCTTCCATAAGTTCGGGATTATCGGCAATTAGATTTTTTACGGCATCTCTTCCTTGTCCCAGTTTGGTATCGCCATAGCTAAACCATGATCCGCTTTTTTTGACTATATCATACTCTACTGCCAAATCCAATATTTCTCCAACTTTTGAAATACCTTCGCCATACATAATATCAAACTCTGCGGTTTTAAAGGGTGGAGCCACTTTGTTTTTTACAACTTTTACTTTGGTTTTATTACCCATAACATTTCCTTGCGAATCTTTGATTTGTGTAGAACGTCTGACATCCAAGCGCGCCGATGCGTAAAATTTCAGGGCATTTCCTCCGGTTGTAGTCTCGGGGTTGCCAAATACTACTCCGATTTTATCTCGCAATTGGTTAATAAAAATAACTGTTGAATTGGTTTTGGAAATGGTAGAAGTCAATTTACGCAAAGCTTGAGACATTAAACGGGCATGTAAGCCCATTTTAGAGTCCCCCATTTCTCCTTCAATTTCACTTTTTGGGGTTAAGGCGGCAACAGAATCTACAACAATAATATCAACAGCGCCTGAGCGTATCAAATTGTCCACAATTTCCAAAGCTTGTTCTCCATAATCAGGTTGCGAGATGATAAGATTTTCCAAATCGACCCCTAAATTTTCAGCATAAAATCTGTCAAAGGCATGTTCCGCATCAATAAAAGCAGCTATTCCACCTTTTTTTTGTGCTTCTGCAATAGCATGCAAAGCCAGTGTGGTTTTTCCTGATGATTCAGGTCCGTAAATTTCAATCACTCTTCCTCTGGGATATCCACCAATTCCCATAGCAATATCCAAACCTAATGAACCTGTTGGGATTGCATCAGTCTCTTCAATGGGTTCGGATCCCAAAGTCATGACGGTGCCTTTGCCGTAGGTTTTTTCCAGTTTACTCAAAGTCAATTCCAAAGCTTTACGCTTGGCATCCATTTCGGATTTTGTTTTTTTGTCTGTATCTTTTTTTGCCATTATCGTATTATTTTTTTTATTTAAACCGTCATGATATCGGCTTCTTTTTTATCTAAATATTTATCCACTTCTTTTATATATTTATCTGTCAATTCTTGGATTTTATCATGAGCTATCTTGGATTGGTCTTCGGAAATTTCTTTGTCTTTTTCTAATTTTTTGATGTCATTATTGGCATCTTTTCTGATATTACGAATACTGACTCTGGCGACTTCGGCTTCCTCTCTAGCTTTTTTTACCAATTCTTTTCGTCTCTCTTCGGTCAAAACCGGAATATTTATGATGATTTTTTCACCGTTATTCATCGGGTTAAATCCCAAATTGGCATTGATAATTTCTTTTTCAATAACCTGCAACATATTTTTTTCCCAGGGCTGAACGGTCAAAGTACGGGCATCTTGCACATTTACATTGGCTACTTGTGAAAGTGGGGTCGGCGTTCCGTAATAATCAACCATAACTGTGGAAAGCATTTGTGGTGAAGCTTTTCCTGCTCTTATGCTTTTGAGTTCATGTTCCAAATGAGCAATACTTTTTTTCATGTGCTCTTCGGCTTCCTCATAAATAAATTTCAATTCTTCATTCATAATTATCAAGATTTTATGATATTTTCAAATATACGTTTTTTTAAATAAATTTCAAAATTAGCAATACTTTTACTCTTCTATTTTCAATATTTCCATTTTATTTTTTGTGGTTTGATGTTTGAATATAGCATCGAGCATTTTCTCATAATATTTGGGTTCTTTTACAAAATCTATATGACTGATATCCAATATCAAAATATTCAAATCTTTTTGTGTTTTGATAAAATTCATATATCCTTCGTGGATTTGTTCCAGATAATCGGCTTTAATAGATTGTTCATAGCTTCTTCCGCGTTTTTTTATGTTTTGCAACAATCGTTCTACATTTTGGTATAAGTAAATATACAAATCGGGTTTGGGAATGTCTTTATACATAAAATTAAATATTTTTTTATATAAAGCATACTCTTCATCCGAAAGTGTTACTTTGGAAAAAATGAGTGATTTGAACACATAATAATCTGAAATTACTGAAGTTTTGAACAAATCAAATTGAGCCAAATCATCTGAAAGTTGCTGATATCGGTCAGCTAAAAAAGACATTTCCAAAGGAAAAGCGTAGCGTTTGGGATCTTGATAAAATTTGGGTAAAAAAGCATTTTCTTCAAAGCGTTCCAGAACCAATTTTGAATTAAAATCTTTAGCAAATTGTTTGGTGAAGGTTGTTTTTCCTGCACCGATATTTCCTTCGATTGCTATAAAATTATATGGTATTTGCGTTTGAATGTTCAATGTAATATCAATTATTTCAGGTTTGTTTTTATCGGGCGATAAAGATACTAATTCCTGATGATTTTTTTTTAAAACCGGATGAAAAAAATCGGGATAAATTTCTTTTAAAGGATATAATACAAAGTTGCGCTTCTGAATTTGTGGATGTGGAATTTGTAAATTTTTATTATTGATAACTTGTTTATCAAAATATAAAATATCAATATCCATTTTGCGGTTTTGATAAGCTTGATCGATACTCTTATTTTTTCTTCCGCATAATTTTTCTATTTGTTGGGTTATTTCTAGAACCTCTTGAGCAGATAAATTTGTTTCTATCTCGACTGTGATGTTCCAAAAATCATTTCCATCAAAATCCATAGCAGGAGATTTGTAAACGGATGAAATTTTTTGAATTTTTCCTAATTTTCTCGACAATAATTCAAGGGCTTTTTCCAAGTTTTTTTTCTTGTCTCCCAAATTGGTTCCCAGACCTAATATCAATCGTTTTACTTTCATAAAATCAAGCAGAATAAGCCAATAGCATTGCCAAAATTATAACTACAAATTTTTTGATTTTGAATTGATGTGAATGATCATTTTCAAATAAAATGGTTGTTCCTACATGCGTCAAAACGCCGGCTACAAAAGCATTGATAAAAACAGAATATTGCTGTATAATTTGCAAATATCCTCCCAAATAAGCAGCAAGTGGTGTCATGGACGCAAAAAACATCAAAATCAATAGAATTTTTTTTAGTGAATAACCGGATGTAATCATCAAACTTGTTAGAATAATAGATATAGGCAATTTATGGATCAATATTCCATAGAAATAGGATTGGTTGATATGTTCTCCTGTATGTATGGGTAATCCTTCGGTGAAAGCATGAATGCTTAAACTGAGTAAAACAATCCACGGAGTTTTGTTACCAAAAGCATGTTGGTGACCATGTTCAGCGCCATGAGAAAAAACTTCCAAAAACAATTGAAATAAAATTCCGGAAAGAATAAAAACACCTATTATTTTTTTATCAGAATATTCATAAACATCGGGTAAAATGTGAAAAATAATTATAGACAACAAATAAGCACCACTAAAACTCAATAAAAAATTCAGATAATCCTTTTTGAGATCCCGGATATAATAGGCAATAAAACCTCCGGTAATCACTACCAAAAAAAGTGCTAAGTATATCATGGTTTAGTAAGAAATGGATTGTTACAAATATACGAAAAAAATGTGTTTTTTTAAATCAAAAAGTCGTCCGCTGAAACAACGAACGACTTAAAAAACTTTATAAAGTTGGAATATTGTCTTATGCTTCGGTTTGGGGTATTACCGAGATATAAGATTTTCCTCCTTTTTTCTTTTCAAATTTCACAATTCCGTCGATAGCGGCGTGAATTGTGTGGTCTTTTCCCATAAAAGTATTTTTTCCGGGATGATGTTTTGTTCCTCTTTGTCTAACGATAATGTTTCCTGCAATTGCAGTTTGTCCACCGAAAATTTTAACACCTAATCGTTTACTTTCGGATTCTCTACCGTTCTTGGAACTACCTACACCTTTCTTATGAGCCATAATATTAAATATTTATTTGTTACAAAGATAATTAATTATTTATGAACGTCCTCCGTCCAATTCGTCTTGCCATTTTTTCAATTCATCCCACTTGCCTTCGGCTGCCAATTCGGCTTGTTTGGGCCAAGTGGTCGGATCGTGCATAGTATAACGCTTACCGCCTTTTTCCAACAAAATCTCACGGATTTTTTCGGGATCGGCTTTTGCCAATTTTGCAAAAGTTTCATAACCTGCTTCCGTAAGAATTGAAGCAATTTTAGGTCCGATACCTTCAATCTTTTTCAAGTCATCTCCTTTTGCTGTTTTTTTGGCGGTTGTTTTCTTAGCCGGCGCTTTTTTAGCGACTTCTTTTTTTACCTCCGCTACTTTTTGAACTTCTTCAACCGCTTCTTTTTTTACAACTTTTTTGGTCGTCTTTTTAGTCGTTTTTTTAGCTGCCGGTTTTTTGGATTCTTTTGCTTCTCTGCCTTTAAAACCTTTGGCTACAATATCTTCTACAATAATTTCAGTAAGATACTGACGATGACCGTTTTTCTTTTTGTATCCTTTTCTTCTTTTTTT
>JALSTJ010000429.1 GCA_026983815.1 Flavobacteriales bacterium | reverse complement strand
GCACTAAAAGCCAATAATAAAAATACAACGGCTACAAAAATCCATAAAACTTTGTATTCCGCCATTAAAAACGCCATTGCGCCTTTTCTGATGTGTTTGGATATGGATTCCATTCTTTCGGTTCCGATATCTTGTTTGGCAACCCAAGCAGCACGCCAATAAGTAAATAAAAGCGCCAATATTCCAATTGCCAAGACTACATAAATAATGTTTTGAGTCATTTTTTTTGGTTTTTTTAAATTTATTGTGCAAAAGTAAGCTAAATTTTTGTTTTTTTGAAATGAATTCTTGCAAATATCAGTTAATCAGATAATTTTTTTATTTCAAGATTGTATATTTATAATAATTATAAATTATGGCTTTGTGCATCATAATATTTTGACTTTAAGTTAAAAAAATTATCTTTGTGAAATCTTAAAATTTATATGATGAAATATTTTTATACTATTTTGTTTTTGGTTGCAAGTTCTTTAAATGTAATGGGACAATCAACCGAAAAAATTTGGAAATTATTATTAAATAATCAACGAAAAGAAGCGCTACAATTATCATCCAAAATAAATCCGAAAAAAGCCAATATTGAGTCTTTGGTTTTGCGTCAGATTGTTAGAAATGAAAATGGTCATTATAGGACTGATGACGAATTTATTCCTAATTTTGTTAAACAAAAAGATTTTGAAAAATATTTGTATGCTATTTGGAAAGAAGAATTTATGTTTTCGGATTATTTAAATGGCAACTTTAATAAATATAATTTTAAAGCTATCCAATCATTTCAAAATGTATCTTTTGCAGATCCGACTATAAAATCGGCAATAACCTATGTTAGTGGATTAGCCGATAAATATACACGACATTTTGATCAATATGAAAAATCCATGCTTCAATTGAATTCTGTTTTTCCATGGCAATATTGCGCAACCTTTGAAAATCTCAACAGAAGCGGCTTGGACATTCCTTATCCACCTGAAAAACTAGCATATTCCAAAAAAGATTTTAATGCCAATAGCAATGGGAAAATCAATTGGTTTACACCCAATAAAAAAATGAATTTAGGATTTAGTTATTTGAATAATTTTGAAGAATATGGTTCCGGAATTGATTATGCACAAACTTTTTTTAAAACAGATAAACCGGAAGACTTGATTTTTAAATTGGCAAGCGGAGGAAAAATAAAGATGTGGATTGATGATATTTTGGTTTTGGAAGAACCGGAAGATCACATCACGGAAATGGATGCCTATGCAACAAAAGTTCATTTACCCGCAGGAAATCACCGTGTTTTGATAAAAACGGAAAATGCTTATAATTATTTCTTTATTTTACGAGTGTTTGATCAAAACAATCATCTATTATCTCCTAAAAAATTAGGTTTTACAGATAAGGTTTTAAATTATCAAAAACCAACAAAAACCGATTTAAATCCTCAAAAAATTGAAAACCCTTTTGAAGTATATTTTAAGAATTTGAAAGATTCTAAAATTTCACAATTTTTTAAAGATTATATGCTTATTCTAACCTATTTGAGAAATCAAAAATCGGATTTGGCAAAAGATATCATCCTAAAATACCTGAAAAAATATCCTAAAAGCACTTTTATAAAAAAACTATTGTTGAGTGTTTATAGCATAGAAGGTGATGATCAGAGCGTTAAAGAATTACAAGAAAATATAAAGAAAGAAGATCCTGAAAGTCCTTATGCATATCTATTGCTGTATCAAGATACTCAAAAATTGATCAAGATGCCTTTGGAAGAAATGAAACAAAAATTTGAGAAAATCAGTGATGCAATTGATTTGGATTTTATTCCGGTAATGAAAGATTTTTATGTTGCGGCTCGAACCAATAATATAACCAAACTTAAAGAAGTAATAGATAATTCTTATCCCATCATATATAATTACAAGGACGGAGAATTGATTTCACTTTTTGCAAGTTTTTATAGTGCAATTTTTAATGAAACCGATAAGAGTCTGAAACTATTGAGAGAGGCATCCGACCAGTATTTTAGTCCGGATATTTTTTCTGCCAGACGAAATCTTTTGAAAAAAACAAACAAAATTGATGATTTGTTAAAAATTGACAAAGAATTTTATGAAATCATGCCCGATAATTATTTTTTCTCAAAATTTTTTATCGATGATTTGATAGATTATCAAAAATATAATGAAGCATTAACTTATATCAATCGCAACCTTGAGTTATTTCCCTATTCTTTTCATTATATTAGAAAAAAAGGAGATGCTTTGCTTCAATTGAAAAATAAAAAAGAAGCACTTCAATGGTATGAAAAATCTTTTTCACATGATACCGGAAATTATGATTTGAGAAAAAAAATACAAGATTTAAAAAATGAATCAGATCCTTTTAGTGATTTAAAATTAAAAAAACCTTATGATTTTATTTCCAAAAACAGAGGAAAAAAAAGAAAAGAAACCAAAAAATTCAATATCCTATTAAGTCAGCATGATATCCAACTCTATGATGAAGGAGGAAATCGTATCCACAGAGCTTATATTTATGAGGTAAATTCTCAACAAGGAATTGAAAGTTTGAAAGAAATAGATTTGGGGTTGCAAGGAAATTATATCATTAATAAATCAGAAATTGTCAAACCTGATGGAAAAATCGTGCCGGCAGAAAAATCCGGTTCAAGTTTTGTATTCAATAACTTATCCGTTGGCGATGTGGTGTATATAGATTATGAAAAAATTACGACCAAAACAGGAAGATTTTATAAAGATTTTTATGACAAAACTAATTTTACCACTTTTTATCCCATGGATAATATTATTTATCGGATAATTACTTCGCCCCAAAAGAAGATTTACTACCAACTTATCAATGGAAAATTACCGGTTAAAGAAAAGAAAAACGGTTCATATAAAATCTATGAATGGAAACGGCAAAATGTTCCTGCTTTACCCGAAAGCGAACCTTATCGCCCCAATCTTTTTGAATTTGCTCCTACTTTATATATAAGCACCATCAAAGATTGGAAAGAAATTTCTAATTGGTATTCAGATTTGGTGAAGCCACAAATTAAATATAACCATACGGTAAATGAACTTTTTGATAAACTCTTTCCACAAGGAACTTCTCAGTTGTCGGATATAGAAAAGGCTCGTCGGATTTATAATTATATCACCGATAGTTTAACCTATAGTTATGTCAGTTTTAAACAAAGTGGATTTGTTCCGCAGAAACCTTCAAAAACCATCAAAACCAAATTGGGTGATTGCAAGGATTATTCTACCCTTTTTGTTACTTTGGGACGTAAAGCAGGTTTGAAAACCAATATTGTTTTGGTATCGACCAGCGATTATGGAAAAAGAAGTATGTTGTTGCCGGCAATAGAGTTTAATCATGCTATTGTCAGAATTTTTATCGATGGAAAAGAACATTATCAAGAGCTTACCAATAAATATTTGCCTTTTGGTTCTACCCCCAATTCTTTGATTGATGCTTTGGCACTAAATATTCCTTGGAAATCTTCGCAGAATAATCAAAATAAATTATTTTTATTGAATTCAAATATTCAGACCAATAACCGTCGGTATGTAGAAGCAAATATTCAATTGAATGATGATACACAAAATATAAAAATTGTGAATAAATCTTTAAATAACAATGATTTTTACAGAGAAATGTTTTCCAATAAAAATACAGAAAAATTGAAGAAAAGGTTAGAAAAATATTATGAAGATAGAACAGGTTTAGATTTGAATTTAAGTAAATATCAAGTTATAAAAAATGATAAAAATGATGCTGAGTTTATATTTAATGTTAATTTTACTGCAGATAATACACCACAAAAAATAGGAAAATTGAAATTATACAAAATTCCACGCTTACAGTTACCTTATACTAAAGATATTATCAGCACCGAAAAAAGACATTATCCCATTCAATATCGTCAGTATGAAAACATAGATTATTATGAAACGGATTATACTCTGGAACTAAAACCCGGACAGAAATTTGTTGAAATCCCCGACAATGTAGATTTGAAATACAAAGAGCATCATTTTCAAATAAAATATCTTCCGGATACACAATCAAATAAATTGAAAGTTGTGGTAAAAACTCAAGTCGATTTTTCGGATATTACCCCTGAAGAATATCCGAAATATAAAGAATTTGTAAAAAAAGTTTTGGAAGCTACCGATGCTTTGGTGGGGTATAAATAATTCATTTTATCTGTAATTTGAACTGCCTCGCATATTTTTAGAAAACCTTCAAAGTCTTATAGCACCTTGAAGGTTTTTTAGCATTTAAACCTTATGGAATAATTATTGTCAAATGCTAAACAAATAGATATCTTTTGAAGAAGAAAATAGACATCAAGGTTTTTAAACAATGGTCTTTGGAAAAACAAATGGAATATATAGTCCATCGGTATTCTGAGGATTTGTATCGGGTGATTCGACCCATTGTCAAAACCCACGAAAATGCCGATGATGTTTTACAAAATACTTTTATTAAGATTTATAAAAATTTAAAGAATTTCAGATATGACAGTCGGTTGTTCTCTTGGATGTATCGTATTGCGGTCAATGAAAGTTTGAATTTTCTGAAAAAACAAAAAAAACATTTGACTACGGATGGGCAAGATGAATTGATCAATCTTTTAAAATCCGACCCGTATTACGATGGTGACGAAATTTTATTGCAATTGGAAAAAGCCCTATTAAAACTTCCCCCGCGACAACAAGAAATTTTCCGATTGAAATATTTTAGCCGAATGAAGTTTCAAGAAATTGCCGATTTATTAAATATTTCAGTAGGAAGTCTCAAAGCTTCTTATCATTTGGCGGTAAAAAAAATCAAAAACGAATTAAACCTTTTGGATGAATAATGGTCAAATGCTATGGATATGAAAAACAAAACAGACATAGAAAAATATTTTGAAAAAATGGCGGATGCATACCATACGCCCGAAGGATATTTTGAGCATTTGGAAAAAAATTTTGATTGGCAAACAAAGTTCGAAAACAATAGAAAAATTTTCAAAATAAATACCCGATGGATGATAGCTGCTGTGTTTTTGTTGTTGATTTCATTAGGATGGTTTGCCAAGCAACAATTTATGTCAAAAAATTCATTACTTAATGATACCATAAAAAGAACAAATATGCCAATGGTTAATCAAGAAAATTATGATGACTTGAGCGATGATGAAATCATTGATTATCTTGAAAACGATACCGATATGGATGAAATTTTAGACTATTTATGATAACAATTAAAACCCTTATGATATGAAAACAAAAGTTAGTTTATTTTTATTGAGTTTGCTTTTTACCTTTACGGGTTTACAAGCACAAAGTTTGACCAAAGCCGATAATTTAAAAGGAAAAAAAGAAAAAATTTTAGAAAAAAAATTGGAATTTTTTAAGAAAAATTTGGAATTAACGCCGAAAGAAGCGGCAAAATTTGAAAAAGCTTATATGAATTATATGGAAAAAAAACAGTTCATTAGGAAATCCTATCGCAAAGAATTTTTTATGAAAATTAACAAAGAAAATTTCAAGAATATTTCCAAGGAAGAAGCAGTAAAATTACTGGAAATAAAACAAAAATTGGATCGACAAGCGAATGAACTGGACGAGAGTTTTGCAAAAGAATTAAGGGAAATATTACCTCCGAAAAAAGTTTTGATGTATTATCAACTCAATAGAAAATTTAACAAAAAAATGATTCAAAGATTAAAACACAGAAAAATGCAAAACAGACGTAGAGAAATGCGTGATAACAAATAAAATCTTTAAATTTTCCTTCAAGGTCTCAAAGCACCTTGAAGGTTTTTTTTTAATGTAGCCGAATACTCTATAAATACCGGTTTAAAAAATTTGCAAACCTCCGGTTCTTAGCAGTCTTAAAGTTTTTTAATCCAGCTTCTACGACGTTTATGTTGTTTATGTTCATAATTTTTCCAGTTGGAAATTACTTGATGATTGTCTTCAAATACACCGGTGGTCTCGATATCTTCGATATGATGATTTTTCATAAATTGGTGTAAAGCATCAAAAAGCAAAACAGCCACCCCTTTGGAATCGTATTCGGGAATAACTCCGGTAAGCAAAGTATCTACGCCCGAAGGTTTTTTAAAAGCTTGCATTAAATAATACCACCCGAACGGGAAAATTTTCCCATTGGCTTTTTTCATTGCTTGGGATAAATTGGGTATGGTAACCAAAAAACCGACAAACTTATCACCGTCCTTAACAAAGAATGTATATTTGGGGTCTAAAAAATCAAAATATTTGTTTTTATAATAATTTTTCAGTTCGTCGCTTAGTTCAATTACGTAAGGCAGATGAGCAAAAGCTTGATTGAGAATATCAAAAGCAATTTCGGCATAATTTTTCAGCTCGTTTTTGTTTTTAGGCGAAAAAACTTCCAGTCCGAATCTTCTTTTAATCAGTTTTGCTCCGCGTTCACCTTTATTTACAGGTTCATCGGTTAATTTCAAATGAAATTCCACCCAATCGTGTTCTTTTTCAAAACCGTATTTTTTCATCAAGGTTTTGTAGTAGGGTAGATGATAAACCGAAGCAATGGAAGGTATTTCTTCAAAACCTTCAATCAGCATTCCTTGATTATCCAAATTGGTAAATCCCAACGGACCGTGAACTTTTTCCATACCTTTTTCTTTGAGCCATTGGGTAGCGGTGTCCATCAACAAGTCAAAAGCTTTTTGGTCGTTGTATATTTCAAGTCCGGCAATTCTTCCGTATTTCGTTTGGGTTTTTTCGTTGTATTTTCGGTTTATAATCGCCGCCATTCTTCCGACCGGACGCCCTTTCCAATAAACCACCCATTTTTTGGCTTCTGAAAATTTTAGTGCGGGATGTTGTGTCCAGTATTTTTT
>JALSTJ010000428.1 GCA_026983815.1 Flavobacteriales bacterium | reverse complement strand
TTCATTTAGGTAAGAAGTGGTATTGGCATTTCTCATATGATCATAGTGATGTTCTACGGGGCTCACATGATTTAATCGGGCTCTTTCCATTTCTTTGGTGAAGAAACGGTTACTTTGTGCTGTTAATCCTGTAACAGCCAATAACAAAATTAATAATGTAGTTTTTTTCATAATTATATTTTTTTATTTCAGCAAGTTAGTAAATTTTTATAAGTTTTCATAAAATTAAATTAAATAATTCAATAAAAATTGATAAAATGCCAAAATAATATGATAAATATCAAAGTATTATTAATCTTTTGATGAGTAAACAAAAAAATTTTCTATAAAAATCAATTTAAAAAGTTTATTTTATTTTTCAATATCTATTTTTCGGACATCTGTTAATCCGTGATAACTATATAAAATAATCAAACCCAGAATTGCTGTAATAATATTGGTTATGGGATATGATAACCATATTCCTTCTAATTTTAATGAAGTTAAATGAGAAAGTATATATGCAAGTGGAAATCTCAAAATCCAAACAGAAAAAAGTGTTAGCAACATGGATATTTTTGTTTTTCCGGCGCCTCTAAAAGCCCCTACCAAAACAATTAAAATGCCCATAAATCCAAAAGAAATCGCTATATGTTTAATAAATACGGCACTTTCTTTGATGGTCTCTATGTCTCTGGGAATAAAAAATCTGGCGATATCTTCGGCAAAAATAAAAAACAAAATCCCTAAAAAACTCATAACCCCGAAAGCAATGGATAAACTCAATTTAATGGTTTTTTTTACCCGAGAATTTTTTCCTGCGCCAATATTTTGTCCTACCAATGTAGAAGTTGCCATTCCCAAACCAAAAGCCGGAATGATTACAAAACTCAATATCCTTGAACCGATTCCATAACTAGCCAATGCCAATGTTCCAAAACCTGTTACCAGAAGTATCATAACAAATATTCCCAACGAACGGCTCACTTGTTCAATGGAAACGGGAATTCCCAATTTTATCATTTTTTTTAAGAGAGCAAAATCCGGCTGATATTTTTTTAGGTTGATTTGTATCCCTTTTTTTCCTTTCCATAATATATACAATCCCAATGCCGCTGCCAAAATTTGCGTCCCGATACTCGCATAAGCAGCTCCCTCAACTCCGGTTGCCGGAATAAAGTTTTTCCAACCGAAAATAAATAATGGATCCAAAACCAAATTTAACAAAACGGTAGAAAGAACGATATAAAAAGGTAATTTTACTTCACCGATACTTCTCATTAATGATTGAAATACCATAAAAAGAAACATAAAACTCATGCCAATAAATGAAATCCTGAGATAGCCAACCGCATCTTTATATACTACGGGTTCTACATGCATGAAATTGATTAATACCGGGCTGAGAACATATCCGGTAATCGATAGGAAAAACGAAAAAACAAATACACTTATCAAAGTTTGTGTAGCGATGTGGTTAATTTGCTCGTGTTCACCGGCTCCTTTGTGTTGGGCAGCCAAAATAGAACCCGAAATAGCCAATCCCATTCCCAGGGAAACCATTATGAAAATAATAGGAAAACTCAAGGAAACCGCTGCAACTGCTTTGGCACCTAATCTTCCGACCCAAAATGTATCGGTTAAATTATATGCAGTTTGTAAAATATTGGTAAGAATCAAAGGAATGGATAATTTTATCAATGCTTTAAAAATTGATCCTTCGGTAAGATTTATATTTTTATTCTGCATTATTTCAGTTTAAAATTTATTTTCATCTCCTCCAGTTTTTCGATCAGTTCAGGAGTGAGCTTTATTCCTTTGTCTTTCTTTTTTAATCGGACATTTAATTCCGGCTGTTCGGCAAAACGCAAATTTACCACTAAATTTTGTTTTCCGTGATATTTTTCAAGTGCTTTGTATAAGATATCCACCAATTCCATATTTATTTTTTTTATCTCCAAATTCAGTTGTAAGTCTTTGGGAAAATCTTCAAAAGCTTTATTGAGCAACTTGATATCTTTCACTTTTACACGGATTTGATCCGGATTATAGTAGGGACGATATACTACTATTTTTACCAATAAAAAAGTTTTAGGAACCAGATAATGTTGAAATTTCAAGTAATCTTCATTCCATAAATGCAATTCTATGGAATCTGTATAATCTTCCAAAACTATGGTACCTTTTTTCTTTCCTTGGTTAAATTCTCTATGTTCTACGCTACTAACCATTCCTCCGATATAAATTTCTCTGTTCAATAACATTTCATATCTTTTACGCTCTTCAAGTTCTGCAGCTTTTTCTTCTTCATTTTCTATAATTTCTTCCTCTGTATTTTTTTTATCTTCGGTTTCACCGCTAAGACCGGCAATCATTTTTCTGATAAAATGTAGATCTTTTTGAACATAATATTTATAATGTATATGTAAACTATCCAAAGGGTGCCCGGAAAGATAAAGTCCGGTAACTTCTTTTTCTTTTTCCAGAGTTTCCAAATCTGTCCAGCGTTCACAAGGGGGAATTTCTGGCTCGGGGATGGAAATTTCATCCAATCCGGCAAATAAAGAAGTTTGCATCGAAGCTTCATTTTTTTTAAAATCCTGCCCGAATTTAATGGCTTTTTCAATAATGGTCATTCCTTTATTGTCGGTTTGAAAATATTGAGCCCTGTGGGTATCTTTGAAATTATCGAAAGCGCCGGCTTTCACCAAAGTTTCAATGGTTCTTTTGTTTACCGAACGTAAATCCACACGTTTGATAAAATCAAAAAAACTCTTGAAAGGCCCATTTTTTTCTCTTTCGTTAATAATGGCTTTTACTGCAATTTCTCCTACACCGGAGGCTCCCCCCAATCCATAACGGATATTTCCTTCTTGATTGACTGTATATAAATAATCCGATTCATTGATATCCGGAGGCAATACTTCAATTCCCATTTTACGGGCTTCCATCATCAAAAATGAAAGTTTGCTTGCATCTTTCAAGTTGTGTGATAAAACCGCCGCCATATATTCCGAAGGATAATTGGCTTTTAAATAAGCAGTCTGATAAGAAACAATGGCATAACTCACGGCATGTGAACGGTTGAATGCATAAGAAGCAAATGCTTGCCAATCTTTCCAGATTTTATCCAGAATTTCTCTGGGATGACCATTGGCAGTTCCATTTTCTATAAATTTGGGATAGAGTTCTTCCAATTCTTTCAGCTTCTTTTTTCCCATAGCTTTACGAAGTTTGTCCGCTTCACCACGAGTAAAATTAGCTAATTTTTGTGAGAGCAACATCACTTGCTCTTGGTAAATGGTAATTCCATAAGTGGTTTTTAAGATTTCTTCCATTTCAGGTAAGTCATATTCCACTTTTTCTTGTCCGTGTTTTCTTCGAACATAACTGGGAATTTTTTCCATAGGTCCCGGACGGTAAAGGGCTACCATGGCAATTAAGTCTTCAAATTCGGTAGGACGCAGAGCCATTAAGTGCTTACGCATTCCATCCGATTCAAATTGAAATACAGTAACCGTTCGTCCTTGTTGAAACAGACGATAAGTATTTTTGTCATCTAAAGTCAGATTGTCAATATCGATTTCGATTCCATGACGGTTTTTGATCATTTGCAGGGTATCACGGATAATCGTTAATGTTTTGATACCCAAAAAATCCATTTTTAGCAAACCGGTATCCTCTACCACCGAGTTGTCAAATTGTGTTACAAACATATCTGAACCTTTGGCGGTGGTTACCGGAATAACATTGTCTAAATCGGTAGGAGCGATAATAAATCCACAAGCATGTAATCCAAGATTTCTTAAAGAACCTTCTAATTTTCCTGCAGTTTGAATGGTTACGGCAGCAGGTGTGTTTTCTTTTGCTGTTTTTGCCAATTCCAATGCTTCTTGAACGAGCTCCGGGCGTTTGACTTTTTGTTTTATTTTTTCTTCATCTTCATTCAAAATATATTGCAAGGAGGTATGGGCTTTTTTTGCCAATTTATTGGTTTCGGACAAATCGAATTCCATAGTTCTGGCCGCATCTCGAATAGACGATTTGGCAGCCATGGTTCCATAGGTTATGATTTGTGCCACACGATTTTTTCCATATTTATTGATGACATATTCTATTACTTTTTCTCTACCTTCATCATCAAAATCCATATCAATATCAGGCATGGAAATTCGATCGGGATTTAAGAAACGCTCAAAAAGTAGTTGATATTTAATTGGATCTACATTAGTAATTTCCAGACAAAAAGCTACAGCCGAACCCGCTGCCGAACCCCGTCCGGGTCCAACCATAACACCCATTTTTTTTGCTTCTCGGATAATATCTTGAACAATTAAAAAATATCCCGGATATCCCGTAACGCCTATGGTTGTTAATTCAAAATCCAAACGTTCTCTGATTTCTTCAGTGATTTTGCCATATCTTTTTTTGGCGCCCTCGTATGTCAAAAAACGCAAATAAGCATTTTCTCGACGAATTTCGGGTTTCAACTTTTTTTTGGGTTTCTTTTTGATTTTAGCAATGGCTTCTTCTAGCTGTTCAAAAAATTCATTATAAGAATCGGGTTCTACAAAATCTTCGGGAATATTGTATTTGGGAAGTAAAATTTCATTTCGCAGAGAAAAAATTTCAATTTTATCAACGATTTCATTGGTATTGATGATGGCTTCGGGTATATCCTTAAAGAGCTCTTTCATTTCTTCGGGAGATTTGAAATAGAACTCATTGTTGGGTAACCCATAGCGGTAACCTTTTCCACGTCCAATAGGTGTGGATTTTTTTTCATTATCTCGAATACAAAGTAAAATATCTTGGGCGTCGGCATCTTCTTTTTCCAGATAAAAAGTATTGTTGGTAGCAACCGGTTTGATTTGATGTTTTTTTGAGAATTCCAATAAAACCTGATTGACGTGTTCTTCCTCGTCCAATCCGTGACGCATGAATTCCAAATAAAAATCATCTTTGAATATTTCTTTCCACCAAAGCATTGCTTTTTCGGCTTGTTTATCTCCCATACTTAATATTTTATTGGAAATTTCTCCGTCTAATCCACCACTTAAAACAATGATATCATCCTTATATTTCTGTAAGGTTTTTTTATCTACACGGGGGACATAATAGAAACCCTCGGTGTGTGCTATGGAAGATAATTTCATCAAGTTTTTGTAACCATTTCTGTTTTTGGCTAAAAAAACCATGGGATAACCGTTATTTTTACGAGATTTGTCCAAATGATCTTCTACGATATTCAATTCAATCCCGATAATAGGTTTTATAGGGTTTTCATTGTTGTGTTTCTTGTTATAATTCAAAACATTTTCTACAAAATGAAAAGCGCCCATTAAGTTGTTAATATCTGTAATGGCAACAGCAGGCATGCCGTATGCTGCTGTTTTTTTTATTAGTTCATCCAGTTTTGTTGTAGATTGCAAGACGGAATATTGGGTATGGTTGTGCAGATGGGTAAAGCCAATATCCGATAAATCTACATAATCCTGTTGTTTTTTCTTATCTGTAAAGGATTTGGATTTTATTTGTAAGCTCCATTCTTTTAGATTTACATGTTTTAATCCAATTGGTTGAATGGTATTGGGATTTTCCGTCTGAAATTTTTGTAAATAATCCGGCGATTTTTTTAATTCTTCGGGAGTAAAATGGCCGATACGTATCAATTCAAAAAATATACGTGCCGTGGCTTCAACATCGGCAGTGGCATTGTGGGCTTCGGCAAATTCATGTCCAAACAGATGCTTATAAAGTTCTCCCAATTTGGGTAATTTGTATCGACCGCCTCGACCGCCGGGCAATTGACAAAGTTCAGCGGTTTTTTCGGTCATTGTGTCCAAAATAGGTTTGTCTAACAATTGGGTTTTCAGTTTTTTTCTGAAATACTCAGCCCCTGTAACTTTCAAATCGAAATTGATATTATGTCCAACAATAAACTCCGATTTTTCAATAGCTTGATTGAATTTTTGCAATACTTCTTTTAAATCATGACCTTCTTGTGTAGCAAGTTCCGTAGAAATACCATGAATATTTTGTGATTCAAATGGAATATTATATCCTTCGGGTTTGATGATATAATCTTGTTGTTCTATGAGTTTTCCCATTTCATCATGCAATTGCCAGGAAATTTGAACAACACGGGGCCAATTATCCGTATCGGATAGGGGAGCATTGAAATTTTTAGGTAATCCGGTGGTTTCAGTATCAAAAATTAAATACATAGTTGTAAATTGATTAGGTTGATAAATAGTAAGTTAAGGATTTTGCCGGAACGGAAAATACTAAATGTAAAATTATGGATAAATAAAATATCTTGGTAAATAAGTTATTAACAATTGATATTTTTTTTAAACTCTAAATCCCAATTTTTCTCTGGTTCTTTTCATTACTTCACCGGCAGTTTTTTTTGCTTTTATGGCACCCTCTTTCAGTAATTTGTCTATTTCAGCTTTATTATCCATGAAATATTGATAGCGTTCTCTTTCCTTGCTAAATTTGTCTAAAATAAGTTCAAAAAGCGCTTGTTTGGCATGACCATATCCAAAACCTCCGGCGAGATATTTTTTTCTCATTTCTTCTGTTTGTTCGTGGGAAGCGAGCAGTTTATACAGGGCAAATACATTATCGCCATCAGGATTTTTTGGCTCTTCCAAGGCTGTGCTGTCCGTTACGATTTTCATGATTTGTTTCCGCAATTTTTTTTCGGGTAAAAATATATTGATGATATTGTTTCTGGATTTACTCATCTTGTTTCCATCGGTGCCGGGAACATACATGGTTTGTTCTTGTAATTCTATTTCGGGGATAACAAAAGTTTCTCCCATTTGCCGATTAAATTTTTGTGCTACATCGCGGGTCATTTCCAAATGTTGTTTTTGATCTTTTCCCA